>CAZDNN010000008.1:0-30507 GCA_964506385.1 uncultured Planctomycetota bacterium | reverse complement strand
GCGCCGAGGGTCAACGTGTCGGTGAAGCCGTCGGCGCTCTTCTCGCAGGCGAGGCCCGTGGACTTCGAGGGCTCGGTCGAGGGCATACTCGCCCGCCTCAGGCCCCTGTGCCGCAGCGTCGCCGCGGCGGGCGGCTTCCTGTGCCTCGACGTCGAGATGCGGACCCTCAAGAACATCACCTTCGAGCTCTACCGCCGCCTGCGCAGCGACCCCGAGTTCCGCCACTACCCCCATATCGGCGTCGCCGTGCAGACCTATCTGCGGGAGACGGACGCCGATGTCGAGGCGCTGCTGGAGTGGGCGCGCCGCGAGGGCCTGCCGATCTCGATCCGTCTGGTGAAGGGCGCCTACTGGGACTACGAGGTGGCCATTGCCCGCCAGCGCAGCCTGCCCGTGCCCGTCTACACGGCCAAGGCCGACACCGACGCGGCCTTCGAGCGGAACGCCGAGCGAATCCTGCGTGCCCACGACATCTGCCACCTGGCCTGCGCGTCCCACAACGTGCGATCCGTGGCGGCGGTGCTCGAGATGGCCCGCGCGCTCGGCGTGCCGGAGGGCCGCTACGAGTTTCAGGCCCTCTACGGCATGGCAGAGCCGTTCCGCAACGCGCTCCTGCGCCTGACCGGGCGCGTGCGGCTCTACTGCCCACACGGCGAGCTCCTGCCCGGGATGGCCTACCTGATCCGTCGCCTGCTCGAGAACACCGCCAACGAGTCCTTCCTGCGGCAGACCTTTGTCGAGGGCGCCGCCGCCGACCGTCTCCTCGCGCGGCCCGTGTCGAGCCCCGCCGAGCCGGAGGGAGAGCCGACGGGCTTCCGCAACGAGCCCTTCCCCGACTGGACGCAGGCCGAGGTCCGCGACGCTTACGCTCAGGCCCTGAGGGAGGTCCGCGGCAGGTTGGGCGAGACCTGCCCCCTCGTCATCGGCGGGGAGGAGGTCGCGACTGACGACGTGGTCGAGTCGGTGAATCCGGCGAAGCCTGACGAGGTGGTGGGGCGGGCCTGTCAGGCTGGTGCAAGGGAGGTCGAGGCCGCCGTGGCCGCGGCTGGCGAGGCCCTGGGCGCCTGGCGGAACACGCCGCCGCGCGAGCGCGCCGGCTACCTGCTCCGCGCGGCAGAGGCGGCACGCCGCCGCCTCTTCGAGCTCGCCGCCTGGCAGACCCTCGAGGGCGGCAAGCAGTGGCAGCAGGCCTACCTTGACGTGGCGGAGGCCATCGACTTCCTCCGCTACTACGCCGGCGAGATGATCCGCCTCGGCGAGCCGCTCTCCCTCGGCGACGCTCCCGGCGAGGACAACGCCTACTTCTACCAGCCGAAGGGCCTGGCGGCGGTCATCGCGCCGTGGAACTTCCCGCTGGCCATCAGCGCCGGCATGGCCGCCGCCGCCATCGTCGCGGGCAACTGCGTGCTCTACAAGCCCTCGGGCCAGACCCCAGTGGTCGGCTGGACACTGGCCGAGCTGTTCCGCGAGGCGGGCCTGCCGCCCGGCGTCTTCAACTACCTGCCGGGCCGGGGGAGCGAGATCGGCGACGTCCTGGTCGAGCACCCCGCCATCGCGCTCGTCGCGTTCACCGGCTCGATGGCGGTGGGCCTGCGGATCATCGAGCGGGCCGCCCGCACGTCCGCGGCGCAGGCGCAGGTCAAGAAAGTCATCGCCGAGATGGGCGGGAAGAACGCCATTATCATCGACGACGACGCCGACCTCGACGAGGCCGTGCCCGCCGTCATCGCCTCCGCCTTCGGCTATCAGGGGCAGAAGTGCTCGGCCTGCTCCCGCGCCATTGTGCTCGACGCCCTGCACGACCGCTTCGTGGCCCGTCTGCTCGACGCCGCCCGCTCGATGAAGATCGGCCCCGCCGAGGATCCCGCGAACGCGATGGGCCCCGTCATCAACCGCTCGGCTCAACAGTCCATCCTCGAGTATATAGAGCTGGCCGGGCAGGAGGGCACTATCGCCTATCGGAGCGAGGTGCGCGAGGACGGCTTCTACGTGCCGATCACCATCGCCACGGGCATCACGCCGGCGGATCGGCTGGCGCAGGAGGAGGTCTTCGGCCCCGTGCTGTCAGTCATGCGGGCGAAGGACTTCGACGAGGCGCTGGCGTGGGCGAACGGGACGCGCTTCGCGCTCACAGGCGGGGTGTTCAGCCGGTCGCCGGGCCACCTGGCGCAGGCCCGCCGGGAGTTTCGTGTGGGGAACCTCTACCTGAACAGGGGCATCACGGGCGCCATCGTCGGCCGCCAGCCCTTCGGCGGCTTCGGGATGTCGGGCGTCGGCTCGAAGGCGGGGGGACCCGACTACCTCCTCCAGTTCCTCGACCCCCGCGCCGTCACCGAGAACACCATGCGCCGCGGCTTCGTCCCCATCGACGAGGCCGAGTAGCAGACCGGGCCGGGCACTTGCTGTCCCGTCGCGGGGATGCTATGATCGGGCCTCCGCCGGCAGGGGAGAGGGCTGTGTGCCGGCTCGCAGGCTGTTATGTGGACGGACGGGATGCGCCTCCTGATCCTCCTGAGCCAGTGGCTGATCGTCGCGGCCGCCGTGGGCGGGACCGTGCCTGGGTTCCGCGGCTTCCGGCCCATCGACACACATTGGCCCGAGGACCGCTCGATCCCCATCGAGTGGAAGGAGGACTGGGAGAAGACCTACAAGGCGAATATGGAGCGGTGGGAGAAGGAGGTCGCGCGAGCGACCCGCCAGGGGAACCTGCGGGACCTCCGCCTGCGGCTGCGCCGCGTGCGGCTGCTCGAGGCCCTGATCCAGCGCTACCCACAGGAGACGGATCGGCGGATCGAGGCGCGGAGCACGATCGCGGACGACCTCGTGCGGGCCGGCTTCCGCGGGCGCAGCAACTACGTGCTCAAGCAGCTCATCGACGAGTTCCCCGGCCGCCCCCTGGTCGCCGCGGCGGCGTGCAAGCGGATCCTCGAAGCCACGCCGTGGGAGCACCCAGACGAGACGGAAGAGGGGCGCGCCTGGGTGGCCTACGCGGCGAGCCGGCTGCTGGCGCTGGCGCAGGTGGGGGCGGTGCCCGGCGATCACGGCGCGGTGACGCTGGCGCGGCGGGCGATGGTCATGGCGGACCGCAGCGAGGGCCGTCTCGTCGAGGCCGCGGAGTTGCTCGACTCAATGAAGGGCGAGAAGCACGCCTACTGGCGGAGCCTGGTCGAGGCCGACCTCCTGGCGTCCCTCGGGCGCGGAGAGGAGGCGCTGCGGCGCTACACCGAGCTCTACCGCCAGACGGAGGACCGGGAGCTCAAGGCGCGCATCAGCCGCCTGTCGAACTCGGTCTTCGAGATCCGGCCCACCTTCCCCGGACGGCTGGGGCTCGAGGTGCGGTGGGAGATGCTCGAGGACGTCGCCGTTGCGGAGGCGGCGACGCGGCTGGCCGGCCTCCTCGCCGCCGACTCCGAGGGGAGCACCCTTGTCCCATGGGGCGAGGCGCGCCATCGGTCGCTGTGGGCGGCGGTGGACGCGCACCTGGTGGGCCAGCCCGAGGCGGCGCGGCTGCTGCTGCGGCAGATCGGCGGGGAGGAGGCCGGCAGGGCTCTGCGGGCGGCGCGGCGGGCGGGCGACGCCGAGGCGCTCCTGGCCGTCTACCGGCGAAGCCCGTGGTCGGCGGCGGGGACGGAGGCACTGCTCGACTACGGCGAGCGGGAGCTCCGCCAGGGGCATGGGGGGCTGGCGGCGCGCAGCTTCCGCGACGTCCTGGCACACGCGGCGGACGCGGAGAGCCGGGCGCGGGCGCAGGTGGGCCTCTGGCTGTCGCTGGCGCCGCGGCGCGCCGCGCTCGAGGCCGCCTTCGAGGGGATCGCGCCCGAAGCGCCTTACCCGTGGCTGGGGCGGCCGACGCCGGCGCGGGTGATCCGCGAGCGGCTGCTCGGCGACCCGGCGGCCGATGGAGCGGCGGAGGCCCCCGCCCTCGCAGCGCTGGTGCGGCGCCCCGTGCGGATGCCGCCCGCCTCGCCGTGGCCGCGGGAGACCCTCGACCCCAACGCACCGAAGGAGGTGCTCGCCGCGCTCGACGACCTGTCGGCCGACCTCCAGCTCGACGGCCGCCTGGTGCTCGTAAGCGGCCCGAACGTCCTGTGCGCCTACCGCGACGACCTGGCGCACCCAGCGTGGACGCGGACCTCCTCCCTGCTCCACGGCCGCCAGGGCGTGGAGTCACGGCCCGACGCCGCCACGGTGATCCTCCCAGGCGTCTTCCGGCCCGCCATCGTGGACGGGCGGGTGGTGACGCGCTGGGGGCTCGAGCCGTCCCGGGGGCTGCTCGGCTCGGTGGCGGCCTTCGACGCGGCGAGCGGCGCGATGCTCTGGTCCACCGCCGGCGACCCCGACTGGGAGGGCTCCTGGCCCCTCGGCGACCCGGCGGTGGCCGACGGCAGGGTCTACGTCCTCGCGGCGCCTGCCACGCACCTGCGGGTCCTCCCCGTGCTCTCCGTGTCGCTGGCCTGCATGGAGCTGGCGGACGGGCGGCTGCTGTGGCGGCGCAAGCTCGCGTCCCACAATTACACCCTCCCGTGCAGCCGGGAGTCGGGCTTCTACGAGCGGCACTTCGACCTCGTACACCACGGCAACGCGGTGACCGTGGCGGACGGCGCGGTCTACTGCTCGACGAACATGGGGTTCGTGGCGCGGTGCGACGCGCGGGACGGCGTGGTCGAGTGGACCCGCAGCTACCCCCGCGTCCAGATCGGGGGGAACGCACTGCGGCTGGTGCGGCGGCGCGGCGGGAGGCCCCTCGTGGCGAACGACCTGGCCGTGTTCGCCCCTCGTGACTACCCGGGTGTGTTCGCCCTCGACCGTCGCACGGGCGAGCCGCGGTGGGACAACGCCTTCGCCCCCTCGGCGTACCCCGTGGGGCTGACGGCGGATGCCGCGCTGTTCGGCGACGATGATCACGTGGCGGCGCTGGACCTCGCGTCGGGCAGGACGCGGTGGTATCGGCGCTTCGAGGAAGGAATCCTGGGGCGGCCTGTGGTGGCGGGCGATGCGGTCTACGTCGGGACGGCCTCGCAGCTCCACCGCATCGCGGCGGCCACAGGGCAGACGCTGGAGCGGACGGAGTGGGGCGCGCAGGGGGCGATGCAGGCCTTCGCACTCCGTGGCCGCGAGCTGGTGGGCCTGACCGAGCAGTCGGCCGGCGCCCAGCGCCAGGCGGCGGGGACGCCGCTGAACCCGCGCGCTCCCGGCGGCGCGCAGCCGCTGCGGCTGCCCATGAGGCGGAGCTGGTCGCTGCTGCGGGCGAACCCGCGCCTGGTCGTGCCGCCGCCGGAGGCGCAGCTCCGTGGCCGCCTGTTCCTGCTGTCCGAGGACGCGCTCGAGTGCGTCGAGATGACGGCGCGGGGCGCCGTCGTCTGGCGGCGGCTGCTGGCCCTCGGCTTCAAGGCCCTCGCCTGGGCGCCGAAGACCCTGCTGTTCATCTACCCCCGCAGGGCGGTTGCCGTCGATGCGGAGACGGGGACGCTGCGGTGGGAGCGGACGATGGGCTTCCCGATCCGCCGCTGGCAGGTCGCCGGCCCCCACCTGGTGCTGCGGGCGTACGAGCGCAGCCACCGGGGCCGCCGGACGGCCGCCATCGAGATCGCCTCGGGCAAGTTGCTCTGGGACCGGAGCTTCCGCGGCCTGGGCTACGACAACAACTACAACGACCACCTGCCCTACACCGCCTGGGACGGCAGGCAGCTCCATCTGATCGGCCGCCTGGCACTCGAGGAGAAGGGCTGCTACGACGTCGTGTGCCGCCCTGCCGACGGCCACATTGAGGCCGTCCGCCGCATCCTGCCCCGCGAGAGCGAGCTCCCAGCGCCCCTGGTGGTCGAGGGCACCCAGGGCTTCTACCTCAGCAAGCAGCGCCAGCTCCACGAGTTCGCCCTCGGCGGCGGCAACCCGCGGCGCTACAACGCCAATCTGCGGGACCTCGATCCCCGCTACCTGCGGAGCTTCGAACTCGTCGGCCCGTGGCTCCGCATCCACGAGGTCAAGGATGACCGCAAGCAGACCGTCTGGATCCTCCGACGCGGCGACCCTGGCTACGAGCTGCGCCGCAACCGCCCCGGCACCCTCCGCGGCGACCGCCTCTACGAGATCACCGGCGACCACACCCTCACCGTCATCCACCTGCCGTCGCGCCGCGAGGAGCGCACCTTCACCACCCCGCCGACACGCGGCTTCTTCAGCCGCATCCTGGACTTCTATGAGATCGGCAACACCCTGCTCGTAGTCTCCGGCCTCGACGCCGGCGAGGCGTGGCGGCGGCGGCCCGCACGCCTGCGGGTGGACACCTTCGAGCGGTCCACCGGCCGCCACCTCGGCGGCCAGGTGCTCCACGACGTCGCCTACTGGAAGTTCGTCGTGACCCGCGACTGGCGGTCGTATCCCACCTACCAGACCGAGACGGCGTGGCACGACGGCGTGCTGTTCGTGACGGACTTCCACGGCCTCCATGCCTTCACGGCGACGGCGCCGGATGACCCGAGCCTCGAGCGGCCCGTTCACGTGGCCTACCGGGCGTCGCAGCCGATCGTGGCGGACGGCGCGCTCGACGAGTGGCAGGGCCAGGAGCCGGTGGTCCTGAAGGCGCCTGGCCGGCCCGACGGCCGGCTGCTCGTCGCGCACGACGGCGAGCAGCTCTATCTGGCCGTCGCCTGCCACGACGCCGACGCGCGGCCCCGTCTCGGCCAGGGCGACTACGGAGCGGGGGACTGGCTGGAGGTGGGGGTGACGGTCGGCGAGCGCTCCTCGCGGTTCGGCATGGGGATCGACGCGCAGGGGCGGGTCACGTGGCAGCGCGTCGGCACGGCGCGGTTCCCTGAGGGCCTCGAGGGCCAGGTGGGCGGCGACCCCGCGTCGCGCCAGCGCATCTACGAGCTGGCCGCCCCGCTCCGCTCGCTCGCCGGGGACGGCGATCCGCGGCGGCTGCGCGAGATCGGCGTCTCGCTGGCCGTGTGGGACGAGGAGCCTCGCCAGGGACCTGTCCGCACCCACACGTGGGGCACGGCGCTGCTCGGCCGCGAGATGCTGCCCGCGCGCCACGAGCGCATACGCCTGCACCCGCTGACCCGCGACGCGCAGGAGGCCGGCCTGGCGCTGGCGCGGGAGCTGCCGTGGCTGGCGCACGCGTGGGCCTTCTTCCGCGACGAGTGCCGCACACACGCAGGCTCGCCGAGCCGGCTCAAGGCCCTCCACCGCGCGTTCCTCGCCCGCCATCGCGACGGGCCTGCCGCGGTCCGCGCGCTCGTCCACCTCGACCAGATGCTCCGCGTGAGCCCCGGCGACGACCCCACCGCCGAGGTGCTCAAGCTGGCCGAGCAGGCGGGCGTCTCGCGCGAGGCACGCAGCCGCTACCACCAGCTCACCGAGGTCTACCTGTCGCAATGGGTCCACATCGACCCGAAGACGCCGCCATCGTCGCTGCTGTTCGAGCTGGGCGGCTACGCCCAGGCACGCGGCGGCGGCCATAGAGTCTTCTGGGGCGACGATGTCTGGCACGACGGCACGCTGAACACGCCGACGCGCCGCGACGGCGGCGGGCTCCCGCCCGCAGGGAACTGGGTTGAGCTGCGCTTCCCCCTGATCTGGCTCGACCACCACGACCGCCCCATCCACGCCCTCGGCTACAGCCAGCGGGGCGGCTATAACGTCATCTGGGACCGCCTCGCCGTCGGCCGCCCCGGCCGCGAGCACGTGATCATCGAGGACAAGCTCCCCGCGGGCAAGACCTACGGCAACTGGCGGTGGGTCGGCCACCCGCGCCGCAGCGGCTCCCGCGCACACTCCGAGGGCCAGAACCTCGGCCAGCACAGCACCGCCCGACGCCTCCTCTACGAGCTGAAACAGCCGGTTGTCGAACACATCATCCCCGACCCCAGGATGTCCTACCTCTCCCAATGGGTCTACATCGAGCGGCCGACGAAGATGCTGATGGTGAATCTGCACGACGGGAGCGACTGGCGGCGCGCCTGCTGGGGCGAGCCACACCGCGAGGCCCGCTACATCGGCCCCCTCCCGGCCCGCGGCTCGTGGCGGGAGCTGCGCCTGCCGCTCGACAGGTTCCTCGACCGCCCCATCCGCGGCATCGCCTTCGGGCGGGAGGGTGGCAAGGTCTACTGGGACCGCACGGCCCTCGTCATGCCCGGCCGCGAGCGCATGCTCATCGAGGACGAGCTGCCCAAGGGGTACCACGACCCCGGCGACTGGGAGTGGGTCGAGAAGCCCGTCCGCAGCGGCAAGCTCGCTCACACGCTCAAGCGCCAGTCGGGCAGCTATCGCGAGCACAGCGTCCACAGCTTCGAGGAGCCTGTGCTCGACCACATGGCCATCCGCCCCGAGCAGGCGGCGGCCATCCTGCGCCAGCACCTGCCGAAGCTCGGCGCCAGCGAGGTGGCCTGGCGATTCTTCGAGGACCTCCTGCGCCTGAGCCCCAGCGACCCCGAGAGCCGCATCGAGCAGTACACCTGGTTCATTCGCCACCTGCCCGACCACCACATGGCCATTCACGTGCTGACCCGCCTGCTGGCCCACTACCGCGACGTGCAGAATCCTGATCCGCTGGCCGCGGTGGAAGCCGTCATCGCCGACTCCAGGCTGCCCGCGAAGGTCTGCTATGAGTACCGCCGCAAGTACGCCCATCCGGCCGACTGTTTCGTCCGCCAGTGGCTGCTCCTCGGCCCGTTCCCCAACGTCGAGGACAAGGGCTTCGACACCGCGTTCCCGCCCGAGACAGAGCCGGTTGACCTGGCCAGGGCCTACCGCGGCGCCCGCGGCGAGGTCCGCTGGCGGCCCCACCGCGCGACCGCGGACGCGATCGACCTGGCGAAGTTCTTCACGCCCAACGAGGAGGTCGTGGCCTACGCTGTGTGCTGGGTGGACAGCCCTCGCAGCCAGGCGGCGATCCTCGAGCTGGGCAGCGACGACGGCTGCAAGGTGTGGGTCAATCGCAAGCTGGTCTTCGCCCTCCACCAGGAGCGTTCCCTCGTGCCCCGCCAGAATATCGTGCCCATCCGCCTGCGCCGCGGCGCCAACGAGCTGCTGCTCAAGATCGAGCAGGGGAAGGTCGAGTGGGGCTTCGCCGTCGAGCTCGTCGGCGCCGACGGCCGCTCCCTCCTAGGCCAGGTCACACTCACCACCGTCCCGCCCCGCCCCCCCCGCTGACCGAGGATTGATATCGCAGTTACGTAACTGCGATATCAATCCAACGCCGGGGGCGCGCGAGCCATCATGGGGGCTGGCGAGGCCCCTGCGGCGTTCCTTCCCCCCCCGCCGCTCGCCCCTCTTCGGGCAGAGCGAGGCCGAGGGCGGTGCCGCCGCGCCTCCCGCCTGGAAGGCGGCGTTCCAGCGGCTGCTCCGCCCGCAGCAGTGGCGTAGGCCCGCTGGCGTCCGCCACTTGGGGCGTCTCGGTCGGGAGAAGAACGTTGTGGTGCTAGTGGGGCCAGGAAAACGCGCGGCCTTCGCGCGGGGTCACCTCTCCTCGGTCTTCCGCTTCTTCCCGCGGCGCCGCTCGACTTCCTCATCAACGCCGCCGATGGCGCTGTGGATCTCGCGGGTCACCGTGCGGGTGAGGTCCTCCTTGGCGTTGTCCACGCCGCGCTTGACCTCGAAGAGCGTCCGCGCCAGCCCGCCGAGGGACCGGGCCGCTCCCGGCGCGAAGAGCAGCAGAAGCACGCCGGCGATCACCAGCGTCTCCGGCAGCCCGAGGTTCAGGAAGGCGAGGTTCGGCACCGCGGTCACCTCTCTCCGCGCGCCCAGTCCGGCGGGAGCGTCTTACAGGGTACCATGATACGCACGAGCGGGAGAGAGATCAAGTGTCCTGCGCGAGGAATGCGGCGGCGCCGCCGCGATCGGCCGGTATGTCGTCGGTCAGTCGCCGTGCTTGAGGCCGTCGAGGGCGCCGCCTTTGGGCGTGGTGAGGCGGATGCTGAGGCGCCACCATTCGGTCATGTTGCAGATCTTGGCGAGCAGGCGGCTGCGGCCGGCGGGGAGAGTGATGTCCTGGTGCCGCTCGCCGCGCGAGCCGTGCGAGAGGATGAGCTGGCCGTTGAGCCAGAGCTTGAGGCCGTCGTCGTGGGCGACCCAGAGGCGGGCCTGTGTCTCGGCGGGGAGCTCGACGTCGGCGACGGCGTAGGCCGTGCGGTACTGGATGGGGGAGGGCATCAGGTCGTGGAGTTCGAGGGTGCCGTCGAGGCGTGCGACGCGGATGGGCGTCCAGGCGAGTTGATCGGTGCGGCCTGGGATGGCCACGCGCGGACGGGCCTTGTCGGCGAGGGTGAACAGGTCGGTCACGACGTCGTTGCCGGCCAGGATCCGCGGCTCCGCGATGCCCGCGTGGTCGCGGCGGGCCCGCCGCTGGCCATCGACGACGGCCTCGAGGGCGACTTGCTTGCCGCGGAAGGCCCCGAGCTCCACCTTCACCGGCTCCCACGGACCGGGCTTCTCCACCGCGCGTTCGAGCAGGGTCCGGCCGCCGATGCGGAACCGGAACGCGACGCCGTCGCCCTTGGGGTCGGCGTCGTCGGCGAGGCCGATGAAGGCGGTGAGACGGAGGCCGTCGCGGTCGGGCAGCTCGAGGGGGAAGGTGGCGATGACGCTCCCCGTCCTGACCCGTCCCTGGTAGGGCGGGCGGATTGAGAAGCAGCGCCGCCGCTCGCCGCCGCAGGCCACGTCGCGGACCTCGAACGCCGCGGCGAAGCCGAAGACGTGGCTCTCGTAGCGCTTCGCGAAGTCGATCTCCTTCTCCGGCGGGTAGGCGGTGTCGAAGCCCTTGTTCGAGCGGTCGTTGGGGAAGGAGCCGATGACCATCCAGTCCGTGAGATAGCCCTGTGCCCGGGCGACGCGTCGGCGAGCGTCATCGTCGGCGAAGGTATCGAGGACCTTGACCGCGTCCCGGCGGATCTCGCGGTCCTCGCTGCCCACGAGCGGGATCAGGAGGTCCACGGCGCGTGGCAGGTCCTCGCGCTCGATCCGCTCGCGGAGCAGGGCGAGTGCGGAGTGGACGACCTTGGGGTCGCCGTGGCGGAGCGGTGCGGCGAGGAAGGCGACGAAGCCCTCAGGCGGTGCCTTGTCCTTCGCGGCACGCATGGCGCGGAAGGTCGCGTAGCGCGCGCTGCTGTCCTCGGCGGTCATGGAGTCACGGAGCAGGACGAAGGGGTTGGCCTTCGGGCATCGTGCGACCGCGGTGATCGCCCTTGTGCGGACCGTGCGGGACTCGTGGTGGAGGAAGCCTGTGAAGACGTCGAGGTAGGCGTTGGGGTCGATGCCGACGAGGACGTCGAGCGCGAGGGGCAGGATGGCGACGTAGCGCTTGTCGGCGTGGCGGAGGATCCGGGCCACGGCGTCTGCGGCGGCCCGCGTGGGGCGCAAGGCCAGGATGGTGAGGGCGCTCTCGTAGAGGCGGGCGTCCTCGCCGCGGAGGGCGTCGAGCATCGGAGCGGCGAGTGCGTCGGGGTCGTAGGCCGCCAGCGCCTTGCGGGCGGCGGCGCGGACGTTGGTGTCGGGGTCGGCGGCCATGCGCCCGAGGAGCGGGGGGATCGCCTCGCGGGGGCGGATGCGCCCGAGGGTGAGCGCCGCGTCGGCGCGCACGCCGGCGTGGTCGTGGCCGAGCAGCTCGAGCAGCCGCGCCGCGGCCTCAGGGGTGCCGACGTAGCCGAGAGCCTGGGCGCCGTGGCGGACCATCTCGGGGTCCTCGTCGCCCAGGTGCTTCACCACCGCCTCCCAGGCGGCGGCGCGCTGGACCCGCGCGAGGGCGACAAGCGCTTGCTGGCGGACGGCGGGCTCGCGGTCGGCCAGCCGCTCGGCCAACAGGGGCGCCGCGCGGTCGGCGCCGATGACGCCGAGCGCCTGGCAGGCGGCGGCGCGCAGCTCCGGCTCGCCCGCCTTCGCGAAGTGGGCGACCTCGTTGAACACCCCCTCGCCCATGAGCGTGGCGAGGGCCACCAGGGCGCGGCCCCGCAGCCACGGCCGCTTATCCCTGCCGAGCACCTCGCGGATGGCAGGCGCCGCGTCGGCCACCCGCCAGTCGGCGAGACGGCGCATGGCCCGCCACTGGAGAATCCAGTCGCCCGAGCGCAGCTCCCCCATCGCGCGCTCGACGGCCAGGGGGTCCGGCGCGGCCTTGTCCTGTGCTGGTGCCTCCCCGGCCGCGGCGGTGAGCCCAGCGGCAAGGGCAAGGGCGATGCCAGATGCCAGATGCCAGATGCCAGACAAGGGTCAAATCCTCACGCACGCGCCAGTCGCCGGCCGACGGGCCTGGGAGGGCGAGGCTCCCGCCGAGCCGCGAGGGCCGGCCCCGCCAGAGGCGGGAGCGACGCCAGCCGGGCGTGAGCCGCTGACGATAGCCTATACGGAAAGGGAGGGGAGAGCAAGGGGAAGAAGAAGGAGGGGACGGGAGAAGAGGGGATCGAGGACGAGGACGACGACGATGGGGCGGGTCAGCGCTGGTAGATGGGCAGGAAGCGGTAGGGGACGCCAAGGATGAGGACGGCCATGGCGGTGCCGTAGGCGGGGTCGCCGCCCTCGCTGCTGACCCTCCAGCTTCCGTCGTCCTCCTGCTTGGCGAGCAGGGCGTCGCGGATCTGGGGATACCAGTCCTGATAGTGGCCTTCGCCGGCCTGATACATGGCCTGGATGGCGTAGTAGTGGGCGTAGAAGTACCACTGGGTCTTGTCGAACTTGTCGTCGGGGAGGCCCTTGAGGTAGGCGAGGCCGCGCTCGACGGCCTTGCTGTCGCGCTCGCCGCACATGAGGAGGGACATGAGGCCGGCGGCGGAGCTGGAGAGGCGTGGGCGGTTGTTCGGCTGGTAGCCGAAGCCGCCCTCGAACTTCTGCTGGCAGCGCTTGACGTATTCGAGGGCGCGGTCGATGACCTGCTTGGGCACGAGGATGCCGGCCTCGGAGGCGGAGGCGAGTGCGACGACCTGCATGACGGTGACCGAGATGTCGGCGCTCTCGGGCCGCGGGTGGTAGCGCCAGCCGCCCTCCTTGTTCTGCGCCCGAAGGATGATGTCCACCGCGCGCTTGATCGCGTCGCGGATCTCCTTGCGGTCGCTCATCCCCCACACCTCGCTGAGGGCGAGGGTCGCCAGGGCGTGCTCGTACATCCCGTAGTTGTGGGTGCCGAGGTAGCCGCCTCCCTCCTCGGAGCGGCGGAGCAGGAAGCCCAGGGCCTTGTCGAGCACGCGGCCGTACTCGCCCCTCTCGGGGAAGTGGCCCTGGAGCATGAACGCCATGAGCGACAGCGAGGTGATGGCCACCTGGTGCTTGTCTGCCCACGAGCCGTCCCCGTTCTGCTTCGCGGCGAGGTAGCGCAGGGCTTTGTTGATGGCCTGCTCCGCCTCGGGCGACAGCTCGGCGACCCGCACCCGGCCGTCGGCCGATGCCTGCGCGGCCAGCAGCGGCGCGGCCATCACCCCCAGAGCCACCAGACACACGGCGATCCTGTTGCTTCGCTTCATGTGGCCTCAATCTGCGCGAAACTGCGCAATCTGCGGATCACTTGGCGAGGGCCTCGTAGTAGTCTTCGAGCAGGTCGCGGTACTCGATGGGCAGCTCGCGGGCGTAGCTCTGGTAGAGCATCTCGCGCTCGCGCTTGCCCATGGCGCTCCACTTGGCGTCCTTGCGGGCCGCCTTCTCGCCGGCGGGGTCCTTCTTCTCGCCGATGGCGCGCTCGGTGTCCTCGCTCTGGGTCTTCTGCTGCGACTCCATGGCCTGGTCCTGCGGCTGGCCGGGCTGCTGGGCAGGGGTGGGCGCGGGGGTCTGTCCCTGCTCCATGGCCATCTGGCCCTGCTCGGGCTGTCCCATTTCGGCGAGGGCCATCTCGAATGCCTCGGTGGCCTGCTGGAGGGCTTCGAGGGCGGCCTCCTGCTGGCCGAGTGCCGCGGGCTGGTCGGACTGAGCGAGGGACTCGGTGGCCTGCTCCATGGCCTGGCTGGCCTGCTGGAGCTGCTCGTTGGCCATGGGGGCTTCCTGGGCGAGCTGCTGGGTGTCGCCCGCGAGCTCGCCCTGGGGCGCGGCCTGCTGGGGCAGCTCGCCCTGGTCGGCGGCCTGGGTGTCGGCGTGGAGCTGCTCCTGGCGGGCGGCGAGCTCGGCGACCTGGTCCCGCGCCTGTTCGAGGGCCTCGGCCATCTCGGCCTGCTGCTGGGCCTGCTGCTGGGCCTCGGCGCGCTCGGCGGCGGCCTGCTGGAGCTGCTCCTGGGCCTCGGCGAGCGCCTGCTCGGCCTGCTGCTGGGCCTGTTGGGCCTGCTGGGCCTGGTTTTGCTGGAGGGCTTCGGCCGCCTGCTCCATGGCCTGTTGAGCCTGTTGCATGGCCTGTTGGGCCTGTTGGTTCTGGGCCTGCTGAGCGAGCTGCTCGGCGTTCTGAGCGAGCTGCTCCTGAGCGTTCTCGAGGTTCCGGACGTCCTGGTTCTGCTCGCCGCGCTCCTGGGTCTCCTGGCGGAGCTGCTCCTGGTCCTGCTGGAGGTCGGCGATCTGGCCGGCGATGTCTTGCTCCTGCTCGTTCATGGCCTCGGCCTGGGCGATCTGCTCGTCGAGCTGCTTGATGGCCTCGGCGAGGGCGTTCTCGGCCTTCTTCTGCTCTTCGGCGGTCTGGCCCTGCTCGTTCTGCTGCATCTGCTGCTGTGCGTTGTCCATGGCCTGGTGGGCCTCGTCGAGCGCCTCGTTGACGGGATCGTTCTGGTTCTGGGGTGCGTCCTGCTGGGCGTCTTCGAGCTGGTTCTCGATGTTTTGCTGCTCGGCGACGTTCTGGCGCTGCTGCTGCTGGAACTGCTCGGCGTTGGCGTCCTCGACCTTCTCGCGGAGCTCCTGCTGCTGTTCCTTGATTTGCTCGAGCTGGTCGCGCAGCTCCTTCTTGTCGGCGAGGTCGGCGTCGCGGGCGTCGGCCTCGAGGAGGTCCTCGACCTTGCGCAGGGCTTCGAGGGCCTCCTCTTGCTGGGTGACGGCCTCGATGGGCTTCTTCTCCGTGATGTCCTGGGCGGCGTCTTCGAGCTTCTCCTGGGCTTCGGCCTGGTCCATCTCGGCGTCGGCGCGGTCGAGCTTGACCTTCTGGACGGGGTTCTGCTCGGCGTTCTTGGCCTCTTCGAGCTTTTCCTCGAAGGCCTCGACCTGCTTGGCGATCTGCTCTTGCTCGGCGGCGAGCTCCTCGCGCTGCTCCTCGGCCTTCTCGGGGTTCTGGAACTGCTCTTTGCCCCACTCCTTGGTCTTCTGCTGGAGTTTCTCCTCCTTCTCGATGATCTCGCGGAGCTCGCGGCGTAGCGCCTCGGTGGCTTGGGTGGAGGTGGCGCGGGCGAGGAGGCGGTCGAGCTCCTTGATGATGATGTCGATCTCGACCCCTGCGGCTTCGAGCTTGGGCCGCATGGCAAGGAGCTGGCGGCGGGCCTCCTCGAGGTGCTTCGCGGCGACGGGGACGTGGTCCTCGCTGAGGGTGCCGAGGATCTTGACGGCGAAGTCGAGTTGCTTGCCGCCGCCCTGCTTGAGCAGCTCGTTGGAGACGAGGTCGGTGATGATGGCCTTGAAGTCGCCGATGGACGTGTCCATGCGGCGGTTGACGAGGTGCTGGCGCTCGGCCTCCTGCATGACGCGGTCGGCGCGTCGCAGAAGCTCCTCGTCATCGGCGGGCTGTATGGTGGGCGCGGCGGCCGCGACGAGCGCGGCCAGGAGCAGGCTGGCCAGCAGGCATCGGCTCATCGGTTTCACCCTCGACAGAGGGACAGGATCCGTCTTCTTACTCATACCCCATTGCGGTGCGGCTTTCAACGGAAAAGACCATCGCGGCCGCTACGGATTCGGCCTCGGCGGCTCGGGCGCTTCCTCCTTGAGGCGGCCGACTTCGGTCTCGGCCTCCTTCTCCTGGGTGCGCATGCCGACGATCTCCTGGCGGAGGCGGCGGCGCTTCTCCAGGATGTAGCGCAGGTACTCGGGCACGCTGACGATGAAGAGGCGGCGGCTGTCCGAGCGGCTGAGCTGCGGGCCGTCCTCGCCTCCGTGGGTGTCGGCGACCTCGATGGCGTAGGTCACCACGTCCCCGATCTTCAGGTCGGGGATCGAGTCGGCCGCGGCCAGCTTCCAGCGGGCCTCGTCCTCGACCAGAGGCTCCGTGTAGTCCTTGATGAGCCGCCGCTTCTCCTCCCCATCGTTCACCTGATAGACGATCCAGGCCTTCGCGATGCCGTAGTCGTCGCGGGCCAGGAAGCTCACGGTCAGGGTCTTCGCCACCGTCGCCTTGTCGTCCTGGAGAGGGAAGGCGAGGTCCACCTGCGGTGGGGAGTCGGGGATGACCTGGACGAAGTAGTGGATCTCGTCGTCGTAGGCGTAGCCGTGCTGCCGCTCCTTCCAGCGGAACTGGTATGAGAAGCTCTCGGTGGCGACCCGTGCGATGCGTGCGACCTTGCCCGCGGCATCGAGTGCCAGGGTGCTGGCCTCGGCCTCGTCGCGGAGCATCTCGGCCGAGGCGAGCGGGAGGTCGCAGACCAGCTCCCACGCCATCTCGGTGCCCTCGGGCACCTCGAGGTTCAGGAAGTCCACCACCTTGGGCGACAGGCGTGTGTAGGGTGGGAAGGTCAGGTGGACGCGTGTCTCGACGATCCGCGGCGGGGGCACGACGCTGACGGTGAAGGTCTTCGACCTGGCGTCGCCGAGCCGCACGTAGTAGTCGAAGGGCTGGAAGACCTCGCGGAAGCGGTAGGCGAACTCGGTGGGGTCGTCGCCTGGGAAAACGGGGATGCGCTCGGGGTCGCCGCCCTTGGGCGTGACGACGAGGGTGCCGCGGGCGGGGACGAGGCCCCCTGCCCAGGCGGCGAGGGTCACCGAGTCGCCCTGGCGCAGGGTCACGTCGCCGGTGATCTTCTCGACGGTCGTGCGGGTCGGATAGGAGATCTGCGCGTTGGGGTCGAGCATGCGGCGCAGGAGCACCTCGAGGTACTCGCCCCAGTTGACGCTGTAGAGCGCGAAGAAGGCGACGATCGCCGCGGACAGCGCCACGATGCGCTTGAGCTCCTTGTAGCTGATGATCTCGCGGAAGTCGATCGGGCGCGTCACGTCGATCGCCTGGCGGCGCAGCACCCGCAGCAGGCCGGGCGAGGCGTGCGCCGCCTCCGGCGAGTCGCCGCTGAGCTGCACGTAGCTCACCAGCAGGCTCTCCAGCTCGGGGTGCATCCCCTCGACCTGGAGCGCCACGCGGACGGGGTCGTAGGGCCGCAGATGGCGCAGCCAGTAGTGCCAGATCACCCAGCCCAGCGCCGCGAGGTTGACGCCCAGCAGCATCAGGCGCCCGGTGCCCGGCAGCAGGAAGAGCCAGTCCACCGTCAGATCGACGAAGACGAGCGCGAGGAGCCAGACGAGGAAGTGTGCGAGGCCGTCGCCGTGGTAGTAGCGGCGCTCCTTGCGCCAGGCCTTGCGCAGCTTCGCCTCGACCATCGCGGAGCCTTGTTCGAGTGCGTCTGTGCTCATATCAACCTATGCCCATGCGGGCGGTTGCTCCAGTCGGTAGCCGTGCTTCGTTGCGTGAGTGGATGAGTGGATGATTGGATGACTGGATGGTTGGATGAATAGCAGTGGAGAAGAGCCCGGTCGCGAGCCTCCTCTTTCCTCTCCATCCATCCATCCACCCATCCATTCCTCCATCCATCCCATCTTCCCTCTTCAGATCAGGTCGTATCTCCTCCGCAGGAACCACTCGGTGCCCGCGCAGGTCAGCAGGACGACGAAGAGCAGCGGGAGGTCCCACAACTCACGCTCGCGTCGGACGACCGCCGTGCGGATCTCCTGGGTGATGGCGTCGGGCAGCTCCGGCAGCTCGGCCACGGTGAAGTAGCGGCCGCCGCTCAACTCCGCCATCTTTTTCAGCCGCTCCTCCTGCATGGCCGGCTCGAGCTGCTCGAGCGGGGTGGTGGCGACGGTGAACTCGACTTCGTTCGAGCGGTCCACGTCGTCAGGCCCGGTGCGGATGCGGTAGCGGCCTTCGGCCTCGGTGGTGAAGAAGCCCTGGTAGAGGCCCCCTGCGGCGCCCTTCACGGGCTCGAGGGTCAGCTCGGTGGTGCCGGCCTGCGGCTCGAGGCGCTCGACGCGCACGGAGTAGGTGGGCGCGGCGACGGGCTCGTAGGTCTCGGTGAGGACGTTGGCGATGATCTGCACCTGCTCGCCCGTGCGATATGCCCTGCGGGGCGTCTCGATGCGGATCTGCTTGTTCTCGCCGAGCAAGCGGCTGAGGGTCAGGAAGCGGATGGCCTGGCCCCAGAAGTGCAGGTGGTGGATGTCACCGCGCTTGAAGCGCAGCCGCCAGAGCTGGTCCGTGCCGACGAAGAGCGCCTTGCCGCTGCCGTAGCGGTGCCACGCCACGAGCGGGTAGGGCTCGGTGCGGCGCGCCGCGTCGGGCAGGGTCAGCAGCACGGTGGCCGCCGGCTTCTTGCCGACGAGCGCGGGGACCGAGTACAGCGGCTTGACCAGCCGCCAGAGCCCCGCGTTGCGCTCGGGGTCCGGGTCCAGCGCGACGACGGTGCTCTTCTCCCCTGCCTCGGTCAGCACGGGGTACATCGAGTCGGCCACGCTCTCGCGGCCGGCGGGATGGAGCTTGACGGGCAGGACCGGGGCGATGGGGCTGTCGAAGTAGCTCGCCGGCGCGTGCTTCTCGCCGGCCAGCATCAGCAGTGAGCCGCCGCGCTCGCGCACGAGCTGCTCCATCCGCTCGAGTTGCGCAGGGGTGAAGTAGTCCGCGGGCACGTCGCCCAGGATCACCAGGTCGATGGCGAACGCCTTGGACGCCTCCTCGGGGAAGGTCGCCAGGTAGCGGTCGTGCACCTTCGCCAGGTCGCGGTCACCCTCCGTCATCAGGAACTTCACGTCCAGCGACTCGTCCCGCAGGAGCACCCGCCGCAGGTAGCGGTACTCCCACCGGGGCTTGCCCTCGACGTAGAGCACGCGGATCTTCTCGTCGATCACCCGCACCCGCTTCTCGTAGCGGTTGTTGTCCGTCGAGGACTCGCCGGGCAGCTCGTCGAGGGTCACCTCGAGCTTCGCCGTGCCGACCTGGCGCTCGGGGGTGAACTCGAGTGCGACGAACTCGGGCTTGTCGGTCAGCAGCACGTCGGTGCGGGCCACCCGCTGGCCGTCGAGCAGGAGGGCCAGCTCGACCGTGCGGTTGGCGTATCCCGTGGAAGTGACCTGGATGGAGACGGGCACGGTGTCCTTGAGCAGGACGGTGTCGTGGACGCTGACCGACTCGATGCGGAGGTCCGGCGGGTGGGGCACGCCGATGCCGAGGGTGAAGAGCGGGATGCCGTGCTCGCGCATGCGGCGGGCCACTTCGAGGGGGTCAACGCCGCCGTTGGACGCGCCGTCGGTGAGGACGAGGACGCCGGCGATGGGCTGGCTGCCGAAGCGCTGGCGGGCCTCCTCGATGGCGGCGCCGAGGCGGGTGGCCTGGGCGGTCGGCTCGATGCGGCGGAGCGTGTCGGCGACGGCCTCGCCCTCGCCGCTCGTCGGCTCGAGCCGCTCCCCGAAGGTGAAGTAGCGGACGTTGTGGACACGCTCCAGCTCCTTGAGGACGTCGGCCCCCGAGCGAGTGAGGATGCCCTTGGCGAGGTCGATGCGGGCGGCATTGGCGGCCTGGGCGCGATCCTTCGCCGACAGCGGCTGCGACGGCTTGTCGAAGGGAACCATGCCCAGGGCGAGCGCCGCCTCCTCGAGCTGCTTGCGGCCCGTCCGCCGGTCGTGCATGGCCATGCTCTCGGAGCGATCGACGAGCACCAGGATGCTCCGGCGCAGGCGCACCCGCATCTCCATCCCGAGCATCGGCTCGAAGAGCATGAGCAGGATGATGGCGTAGAGCACGCCGCGGCAGACGCCGAGCACGATGCGGCGCCCGCGGCTGATCACACGCTCGCGGCGGTAGATCCAGATGACGTACGCCAGCGCCGCGGCCACCAGCAGCAGCACCGCGAGCCGCGACCACGCGGACCGCAGGTAACACTCGAAGTAGTCAACCGACTCGGCGTCGCCGATTCCGAACAGGCGTCCGAACATGGGCCTCTCTACCGTCTCCTCATCCCTCCGCTCGCCGGCTCCCGTCAGCCAGCCGCGGTGGTCTCAGGGGCCGCGAGCAGGTCGCTGTGGTCCACGCCCTTGGCGTCTGCGGCTATGGCGATGCGCCGCGAGAACCAGTGGGCTAGGAACGCCTCGACCACCAGCACCAGGAGGGCCAGAATCAGCAACTCGCGCCAGAGCTCGCGGCCCACCCGGCTCTCGCGGACCGCTGCCGCGATGTTCTCCGCGTCGTCGAACAGGCGTGCCTCGACGCCAGTGAAGACCCGCCTCAGCTCCTCGCCCGTCAGGCACGTCACGTCCGACTCCGTCGGATCGACGTTCACGGCGAACACCAGCGGCGCCGCGCGGTCGTCAGTGGCGATCTCGTAGAAGCCGGGCAGCTCGGGCCGCGCCAGCTCGATGGCCTGCGTGCCGTCCCGCTCGGTGATCTGGAGGCTCGACTCCCCGCCCTTGGGGTCCCTCACCAGGACGCTGTCGGCCGCCGTACGGCCCGGCAGGGGGAGGACGATGGGCTCGGCGACGGTGAAGGGCCGCTCGTGGGCCTGGCGGGTCAGGTACGTGATCGCCTGGTGGATCAGGATCGGGCCGATGGGGTGGACCATGAGGTTCGACCAGTCGCGGTCGGCTGTGGTGGCGAACAGGAGGACCTTGCCGCGCCCGATGACCTTCTCGGCGATGAGCGGGCTGTCGGCGCCCGCGAGGTTGACGAGCGCCTGGCCGCCCTCCTCGAGGCCGATGCGGATGTAGCGGTGCACCCGCGCCATGGCCACCAGCTCCTGGGGCAGGGCGGCGATGGGCGCTGAGAGGGGGTGGGTCGAGCTGAGCGGCTCGAGGGTCAGGCCCTCGGTGCCGCCGGCTGGCACGACCAGGGGCTCGAGCTTGCCTGGGAGGAGGGCGTCGGCGCCGTGGCGCATGCGCGCGTTGAGCAGCCGCGGGATCACCTTGTCGCCCATGAACACCACCAGGCCGCCGCCCTCGCTGACGAAGGCGTGGAGGGCGCTGGCGAGCTTCGCGCTCACGTCGGGGACGTTGGCCAGGATCACCACCTGGTGGTCGGCGAGCCGCTGCGAGGACAGCTCGAGCCAAGAGACCCTCTTGACCTCGACCGCCGAGCGGTCCGGCCCGCGCCGGGGCACGAGGGCGGTCACCAGGTAGTCGGTCTCGCTCTGGTACGGCTTGTCGGACGGATCGCCGTCCACGCACAGCACGCGGATCCGCTCGCGCACGGTCGCCACGAGCGCCCGCTGGTTGTCGGTCTCGAGTGGGTCGGGGCCGAGGCGGACGCTGAGGCGGGCCGTGCCGGTGTGCTCGAAGCGGGTGAAGAGCGGCACGGGCCGCGTCTGGCCCGCCGGCACGCGGTCCACGACGCGCTGATCGACGGGCTTGTCGTCGAGGTAGAGGGTGGCCGTGACGCGCTCGGCGGGCTGGTGGCCGCAGTTGCGCACCTCGGCGACGCAGCGGGCCATCGAGCCCTGGCGCAGGGTGCCCGATGCGAGCTCGAAGTGGCTGACCGCCACGTTCTCAGCGCTCTCGGACGAGGCGGTGAGGATGAAGAGCCTGCCGAGCTCCGCGAGGTTGGTCATGGACTGCCGCGCCTTGTCGCTGAGCTCCTGCCAGGTGGTGGCCTGGGCGTCGGTGACGACGTAGCACTCGCGGACCGGCGCCTTTAGCTCGGCGGTCAGCTCCTCGAGCTCTTCGAGGCAGCACTCGAGGTCGAGCCGCTCGGGCAGCGGCTTGAGCTGGGCGAGGTCCTTCTCGAACAGCTCGGGGTCGAAGCCGATGTTGCGGCGGACGATGCGCGGCTGCTTGCCCATCAGCACGAGGGTGACGGGGTTGCCGGCGTCGAGGGTCTTGAGGACCTCGCGGGCGCGCCCGACGGCGACGTCGAAGCGGGTGTTGACGCCCGGGCGGTGGCCGATGCTGAACGAGCCGTCGATGGCGAGCACGACCCCCACCTGCGCCTCGCGGCCGAACCACCGGGCGCCCGTCCGCAGCGTCGGCCGCGCCATGGCCAGAGCGATGAGGGCCACCGCCAGGCAGCGCAGCAGGAGGATCAGGATGTCCTCGATCCGGATCTGACGCGACCGCACGACGAGGGCGCGGCGCAGCAGCTCCATCGCCGCCCAGTCGAGCTCGCGGTGGCGGTACCGGTTGAGCAGGTGGATCAGGATCGGGATCCCGACCCCCGACAGCCCAACCAGCATCCACGGGTTCAGAAACGCCATTCTATGGCCTCAATCGCCCTCGTCGTCGTCCTCGATCCCTTTCGTCGGCGTTGCCTCGCCGTTGCTAACGGTTCCGGGTTACAGGTTCCGGGTTCCGGGGCATTCGGCATCCGCCCCGTCAACCCGGAACCCAAAACCTGGAACCTGTAACCTCTCACCCCGCGCGAAGCTGCCTCCTAACGGACCACGATGTGCGGGTCGCAGAGCACGACGCCGCACGGGAATCGGATGCGCGTGCCGAAGCCGATCTCGATGGTCAGCTCGCCGGTCCCGGCCACCTCTGCGGACACGGGCGGCCAGTCGGCGCCGGCCTTCAGTTCCCGCTCGAGCAGGGCCTTGCCGCCGGCGAGGACGCGCAGGCGCAGGTCGCCGACGCTCCCCTCGATGGGGGCGAGGCCCGCGCGGAAGACGAAGCTCCTGCCCTTGGCGTCGGGCAGGCGATAGCGCAGGGTCGTCCTGGGCACCACGCGGACGCCCTTGAGCCACGCCGAGCTGCCGGCGCCGGGACAGGCGACCACCGCCTGCGGCTCGACCGCCTGCCGCACGAGGGGCAGTGCGGTGGCCTTCGGCGCCTGATCGGCGAGGTAGGCCACGCCGTCGGCGCGGCGGAGGATCGAGCGCACGGCGTTGCTCGGGATGGCGAGCGTGCCCAGCAGCGCGTGCTCGAGCTGAAGCCCCTGCTTGCCGGGCGACAGGACGCCGTGGAGGACGGTGCCGTCGGTGAGGCCGACCTCGTCGCCGGCCTGGGGCAGCTTCGTGCCGTTGGCGACGACGTAGCGGTTGGCGTTGCGGCGGGGGATCTCCAGCACGCCGAGGGGGCTGTCGATGGCGATGTGGCGGGCGTCGAGCCAGAGGATCTTGCCGGGCACGGGCTCGCCCTTCTCTCGATACAGGGTGCTGACCCGCTCGCCGCCGGCGGCAGGCAGGCCGCGAACGAAGTCGATGGCCGCCACCTGCGCCATATCCACGCGCTGCTCGCCGAAGAGCGGGAACCGCACGGCCAGCTTCTTCGCCACCAGGGCGCGGACGTCGCAGACCCAGGCCTCCCCCGTCTTCAGGCGCACCACGTCGCGGGCGCTCAGCGTCGTGCCCCGGGCCTCGCGCACGGCGACGAGCACATCGCCCCAGCCCACCGCCTTGCCGCCCACCTTCACGCGGTCGGCGGCGAACTCGACGCGCCCGTCGAGCCGCCCGCCGCGGGTGTGGACGACGCCGGCGAGCGCGACGCCGCACAGGCAGAGCGCAGCGATGGCCCGCGAGGAGGCCGCCAGCGTGCTCGCTCCTGTCGGTTCACTCACTCAGCGGTCCCCCGCCAGACAGGCGCCCGCCCCCCGGCCTCCGCCGCGGGCGCCCTATCGCCGTCGTCAGCGCACGTGGACGCTGCGGATGCGGCCGATGAGGTACGCCGAGAGCACGGCGTCCACGGGCCGCGAGGTGTCCACGAGCACGTAGTCGATATGGCTGCGCTCGCACGCGCCTTTGATCTCACGCAGGTACTTCCGCAGCTCCTCGAGATAGGCGGCGCGGATGCGCTTGGGCTGCGTGATCACCTCGCCGTCGAGCTCGAGTCCCTTGAACTTCAACGAGCCGTCGAAGGGGAACGTGAGCTCGGCGGGGTCGAGGACGTGGAAGACGGTGACGTTGTGGCCCTTGAAGCGCAGGTGGTCGAGCCCCTGGACAAACTCGTCCACGCTGTCGAAGAGGTCGCTGAAGAGCATGACGAAGCCGCGGCGCGGGATGCGGCGTGCGAACTCGTGGAGGATGCCCGCCACGTCGGTCCGCGGCACAGGCTCCACCGTCTCCAGCGTCTCGGCGATGGTGCGGACCACCGCCATCGTCGTCTTCGGCTCGACGTACGTCCGCAGCTCCCCGTCGAATACCCCGAGGCCCGCCGAGTCGCGCTGGCGGACGCACAGGTAGGCCATCGAGGCGGCCATGAACTTCGCAT
The DNA here is from genome assembly GCA_964506385.1 of uncultured Planctomycetota bacterium. Taxonomy (GTDB): domain Bacteria; phylum Planctomycetota; class PUPC01; order DSUN01; family DSUN01; genus CAZDNN01. Next base: position 6,303 of record CAZDNN010000008.1, on the reverse strand, counting down.
ACTCGAGCTTGCTCACCGCCCCCGACCCGTAGTGCATCGAGCGGCTCGCGTCGAGCAGCAGGTTGCAGGTGAAGTTGGTCTCGGCCTCGTAGAGCTTGATGTAGTAGCGGCGGGTGCGGCCGTAGACCCGCCAATCGACGTGGCGGAACTCGTCGCCTGGGACGTAGGGCCTGTGCTGGGTGAACTCGGAGCTGAAGCCCCGCAGGGGGCTCCTGTGCATGCCGACGTGGAGGCCCTCGACGACCTCGCGGGCGACCAGCTCGAGGGGGCCGATCTTCTGGAGCGTCTCGGGGTCGAGATATCGGTGCCTATGCCGGCTTGCGCTGGCCATCGTAGAGGCGCTCGTCCGCAGGAATGGTCTCGAGGAGCCGATCGACGATGTCGTCCGCCGTCACGCCCTCGCTCTGGGCCGCAAAGTTCGGGATGATCCGGTGACGCAGGATCGGGTGCGCCACGGCCTTGATGTCCTCCACAGACGCGTGGACCCGCCCGCGCAGAATGGCCCGGGCCTTCGAGGCCAGGATGAGGAACAGGCTGGCCCTGGGGCCGGCGCCCCAGGTGAGCCAGGCGCGAACGAAGTCGGGCGCCTCCTCCTCCTTCGGGCGGGTCGCGCGGACCAGGCGCGCGGCGTAGTGGAAGATATGGTCGGCCACGGGCACCCGACGGACCAGGGCCTGGAGCCGCAGGATCTCGTCCTGGTGCAGCACGGCCTCAAGCTCCGGCTCGGGACCGCTCGTGACCATCTTCATGATGTCGAGCTCCTCCTCCCAGCTCGGGTAGTCCACGAAGATGTTGAAGAAGAAGCGGTCGAGCTGGGCCTCGGGCAGCGGGTAGGTCCCCTCCTGCTCGATCGGGTTCTGAGTGGCCAGCACGAAGAACGGCTCGTCGAGCTCGTAGTCCACCCCCGCGGCGGAGACCTTCTTCTCCTGCATCGACTCCAGCAGCGCCGCCTGGGTCTTCGGAGGCGTCCGGTTGATCTCGTCGGCCAGGATGATGTTGGCGAAGACGGGGCCGTGGTAGAACTTGAACATCCGCTCGCCCGTCTCCGGGTCGTCCTGGAGGATCTCCGTGCCCGTAATGTCCGAGGGCATGAGGTCGGGGGTGAACTGGATGCGCTTGAACGACAGGCTGAGGGTCTGGGCCAGCGAGCTGACCAGCAGCGTCTTGGCCAGGCCCGGGACGCCGACCAACAGGCAGTGGCCCTTGGAGAACAGCGCGATCATCATCTCGTCTATCACCTGGTCGAGCCCGACGATGATCTTACGCAGCTCCCCCATGATCTTGTCCCGCGCCTCGCGCAGATGCTCGACCGCCTGCTCGTCGTCCTGCTCCAGCGGCGCGTCGTGCGGAGCCTGAACCGCGCTATCCTCGGCCATGACGGACCTCCTCAGTTCATGGGTCTGGTGAACGTAGCAACTATCGCCGCCCGTGTCAACCGCCCAGGCTAACCGATTACAAATGATGACACCCCCCTCGCCGTTCCCCACGGCGGATTGACGGAGGTGGGGGAGGAACCCCTCTCTGTAGAGAGGGGGGTGCGGGGGGAATCCTCTCTCCTCAAGAGAGGTTCCCCCTGCTTCCATCAATCCGTGACGGTGACGATGGCGTCGCGGATGCGGCCGCGGAAGCGGTTGGGCACGGCGTAGGGGCCGACGGCCGTGTGGGGGTCGAAGCCGCAGGCCAGCGGGTCGCCAGGCTGAGCGGGCAGCGGGCCGGGGGCCTTGCCCGTCGCGACCTGCTTCCCCGAAACCTCGAGCGCGATGGAGCCGTCCTCCACGAGACGGCCAGCGACCTGGACCGCGCCCTTCGGCAGTGGCTGGGGCGCGACCACCTCAGTGAGCTTGCCGCCGTGGCGGACGGCGAAGGCGAGGCGGCCGTCCTTCAGATAGAGGGCGAAGCCGTTGCCGCTCCCACCCTGGCAGACGATCGCGCCGTCCGGGCCGCGGCGCTCGACGGTGGCCGTGACCGCGATGCCCTTGCCGGCGATGTCGGGCGACCCGCGGCGCAGCTCGCGGCCCTGGGCGACGAGGAACTTCGTCTTCGCCTGCGGCGCGGGCCGCTCGGGCGGGACGAAGCCCTCGGGGTCCTCGTAGACGGCGGTCAGCGCGAGATCGAAGTCCTGCGCCTCCCCGTCCACGTGCGCCGTGCCGTCCCGATAGAGGCTCTCGAGGTAGCCCCACCAGCCGATGGTCCTCGCCGGGATGGGCTGCTGGGGCCGCGCGGACAGGCAGAGCGTCTGGCCCACGGTCACCGGCTGCCCGAGCTTCCACTCGACGAGGCCGTTGTTCCGGATCCTGTCCCTGGGCACCGTGTGCTCGGCGAGGAGCCTGCCGTCGGGGCCGTCGCCGCGAAGCTCGAGCAGCAGGCCGGCCGGGGCGGCCTTGTCGCCCCACGTGGGGGTGCGGAAGCGCAGGGCGTGGAGCTTCACGCCCTCGGCCTTGAACGTCTGCGCGAGGGCGCGGCTCGGGGCGAAGTCGTACGGCGCGTCGTGGCGCCCGCCCGAGAGATGGACGGTGCGGAAGTAGCCGTACTCCGCCGGCTCGGGATTCACGTCGGGCAGGGCCTTGCGGTAGTGCTCGTAGCGCGCGCGGAGGTGATCGAGGACCTCCTGGTGCCTGGGGTCGCCGGCCAGGTCGTCGAGCTCGTCGGGGTCGGACTGGAGGTCGAAGAGCTGCTCGGTGTGGGGGTTGGTGTCGAGGTAGCGGACGTATTTCCAGCGCTCGGTGCGGACGCCCTGGCTCCTGGCGATGGTGCGGGGCGGTGGCAGGGTGAAGGTGTGCTCGTAGAACCAGTCCTCGCGCCACGGCACGCGGCGGCCCTCGACCAGCGGCGTCAGGTCGCGGCCCTGAACGGCCTTCGGGATGCGCAGGCCGGCCATCGAGAGCAGCGTCGGCGCCACGTCGATGGTCAGCGCCATCTCGTCGCGTGTCGCCCCCCGCCGCTCGGCCGGCAGGCGCGGGTCATAGACCAGGAAGGGCACGCGGATCGACGGCTCGTGCATCAGCCACTTCCCGACCATCCCCTGCTCGAAGAGGAAGTGGCCGTTGTCGGACGTGAAGACGATGACCGTGTCGTCGGCCATGCCGCGCTCGGCGAGGGCGGCGCGGAGCTTGCCGATGCAGAGGTCGAGCCCGGTGATCAGGCGGTAGTAGTCGGCGACCATCCGCGCCGGGCCCTCGGGGTCGTCCCCGCCCCACCAGCGGCCACCGTTGTGGCGGACGTTCAGGCAGTTGAGCGAGTCGCGGAGGAAGGCGGGCAGGGCCTCGTAGTGCTCCTTCGTGAACGTCTTCGGGAGCTTCGGGAGGTCGTCGCCCGTGTAGAGGCCCTTGAGCTTCGGGTCGCAGTCGCTCCAGGGGCCGTGGGGCGCCTTGAAGCTGATGCTCATGCACCAGGGCTGGCCGGGACGGCAGCCGTCGAGGAACTCGGCAGCCTGGAGCGGGATGAGCTCAGTCGTCAGGTGCAGCCGCTTCCCGTCCACGTCCCAGAAGTACTTGCCCTGTCCGACGAAGCCGCGCCAGTAGTCGAAGCGGCTGGCGGGGGTCTCGAGCATCTTCTCGTTGCTGGCGCCGACGCCCCACTTGCCGATGAAGCCCGTGCGGTAGCCCGCCTTGCGGAGCAGGACGGGATAGGTGCGGTCGAGCTGCTCCTCGCTGAGGGGCGTCGCGAAGTCCTTGATGCCCGTCGTCCGCTGATGCTGGCCGAGCAGGATGCATGCGCGGTTGGGCGCGCAGATCGAGGTCGTCACAAAGCCGTTGACGAAGCGGACGCCCTCCGCGGCCAGCCGATCGAGGTGTGGCGTCTTCAGGAGCGGATGCCCCGCGCACCCCATCGCATCCGCCCGCATGTCGTCGGCCAGCAGGAACAGCAGATTCGGCCGCCGCCTGGGCGCCGTCACCCTCGGCACGCAGCCCGCCGCCAGCGCCGCACCGGCCAACCCAGCCTGTCCAACGAACTCCCGCCGGCTCACGCCCTTCGCCCGTCTCGCCATCGCCATCCGCAGTCCTCTCATCGCTTCGACGGTTGCCGTGGGACGCCCCGGATCATGCCATCTCGACGCGGCTGGCGCAAGGCCGCGGCGCGAGAGGGGAAGCTCGGGCGCGAGCCGGATGCGTAGGTGGGCTCTGGAGGCCTGAAAGGCCACAATAGTACAGCCCAGGGCAAGCGGCGAGCCACCGCGAGCCGCACCGCCCTGGGAAAAGGCCCTTTCAGGGACAGGGGCGCGCGGGGATGGTTGAGGGCCGGCTTCCTACCGTTCGGCAGGATCGGTGTTCAGGAGGGGGTCGCCGGCGCGATGGCCGATCCGGCGCAGTGGGCTCGGTGGGGAGGGCCTGGCTGCCTCACTGCCTGTCGGGCAGGAGCTTGCGGGTGCGCTTGTCCCAGCGGACGGTGCGGAGGCGCAGGCGGTGGGCGCCGTGGCAGTCGGTGCAGACGATGGTGGCGGGGTCGGTCTTGGCCCGGCAGCGCTCGCGCCAGCGGGCGAGGACCTTGGCGGCGGGCGCGTCGTGGGTCTGGTGGCACTTGTGGCAGGCGGGGTTGATGCGGTCGGCTGGGAAGAGGGTGTCGGGCGGGGTCGTGTTGTTTTCGTCGTTGCAGTGGGCGTCGGAGGGGCCGTGGCAGGATGCGCAGCCGATCTTGTGCTTCGCGTGGGTGACGGCGAGCGTTTCGGCCTTGTAGTTGGCGTGGCAGACGAAGCAGGCGCCGTTGTCGGCGACCTTGCCCTTGGGCTTCTCGCCAGCCGGCCCGCCGGGCAGGGTCGGCGCATCCTCGCCGACGACCAGCGGGGGCGGGGGCCCAGCCCACGCCGCGGCGAAGCCGAGGGCGAGGGAGCACAGGGCAGCGAGGGGCTTCCTTGTCATCGGTCCTCCTGGGGAACCCACACCGGAGCATGGGGAGGGCGAGGCTCCCGCCGAGCCGCGAACTGCGGGAGAGGACGGCTCGGCGGGAGCCTCGCCCTCCCAGCCCGGCGCTGGATGCCTGCTACACGTACTCCCAGTCCTTGAGCCACTGGTACTCGGGCGGCAGGGAGGCCCAGGCGCGGTCCATGGCGGCGTCGAGCTCCGCCTTCTCCTCGAGGTCGAGCGCGCGGCGCTCCTTGACCGCCAGGCACACGTTGTCCACCTGCTGCTCGGTGATGAGTCCTGGCATGGGCGCGGTGATGGCCTCGTTGCACAGGATGCAGCGGATGCAGAGCCGCGCGGTGCGGTTGTCCTCCTCGAAGTGTGGGCTGCCGGGCGAGCTGTCGCCCTTGAAGACCGAGTTGCTGGCGAAGGGCTTGATGCCGAACCAGCCGACGCCGTGCTTGCGGATCGCCGCCCACAGGCCGTGCTCGTCCTCGACGACCTTCGTCTTGGCCGTGTAGGGGGTGCAGATGACCTCCATCTGGTCCGGGTAGGTCTCGATGAGGTGCTTGATGTGCGGGCGGTCGTGGGACGAGATGCCGACGAACCGCGCGCGGCCGGTCTTCTTCGCCCAGGCGAGAGCCTTGACGGCCTCCTCGATTTCGCCCTTCGTGTGCTTGCTGCTGTTGGTCAGCAGGCTGATGCGCCAGAGCTCCACGTGGTCGAGTCCCGCCTCCTTCATCCCGCGGTCGAGGCCCTCCTGGAGCTTCTTCGCGGGCCGCCACTCGGGGAAGCGGCTCTCCCAGATGTGCCACGAGTAGCCGAAGTACATCTTGTCGCGGCGGCCCTTGAGTGCGTGGGCGTAGGCGAGGATCTCCTCGCGGCAGCAGGCATCGACGTAGTTGATCCCCCGCTCGATGCAGCGGGTCACCACGTCGGCCCTGTTCTTCCTGAACGCCTCGCCGCCGATCGCCATGGTCATCCAGCCGCGGGGCTCGGTGCCGCCGATGACCTTCACGATGCGCTTCCAGTGGCCGCCGAGCGCCACCGCCGAGACCATCAGCCCGGTCTTCCCGAGCCGGCGGTACTCCATGTCGGGGTTGTAGTTGAGGATCGTGCTCGTGTCGTGCTTCGCGGGCTCTCCCGCTCTCACGATCGCGGGCACGGCCATGGCCGCAGCAGCGGCAGCCGCGCTCCCCTTCACAAACTCCCGACGGGTCACGTTCCTGGCCATCGCAAGTCCTCCTTGCCCCCTTCCTGCGTGGCCACGAGCCTACCGCGCAGCGGGTGGAAGGTCAAGGGCCATCTCTGCTTGCGCGCGCCTCCGCAGGTGCACAGGCGCCGCAGCAGAGGCGGTTGCGTTGTCAGAATCTCGTAGCGAAATGCCTACACCGCGGTAGGGTGGGGGGGGCCCAAGCGGCCCTTGTGGCCATTGCAGCGCTGTTATGCACGCGCAATCCTACCA
>CAZDNN010000007.1:0-33046 GCA_964506385.1 uncultured Planctomycetota bacterium | reverse complement strand
CGGATGCCGAGGGCATCTACCTGTTCCGCGCAGGTCTCGGCCGCCTCGTCGTCGCGCCGCCTCCGGAGACAGCCGAGGACGTGGAGACGGACGCCTGGCGTCGCGCCGCGGCCTTCCTGTGGAAGATCCGCAGAGAGCAGCTCGCCAGCGTCCTCGGCCCCACGCGCGCCTGGAACCCGGAGCTCCAGAAGTTCGATGCAGCGGTGCTCGAGCAGATGCAGGCGTACGGCCAGATCGAGGGCGACAGCAAGCCGCCGTTTGTCCTCTACCCACAGGCCACGTACGGCACCGGCAACCTGCTCGAGCACCTGATGCCCCAGCGGGTGCGGGTGCTGCCCTTCGGGGTGATGGTGCTGATCCTCATCGTCTTCACGGTGTGCGTCGGGCCGCTGGACTACCTGGTGCTCGGGCGGCTGCGGCTGCACAAGCTCACGTGGGTCGTCTTCCCCCTCACGGCCGTCGCCTTCACCTGGTTCACGGTCCGGCTGGCCGAGCACTACATCGGGCTGGAGAGCTACCGCCGCGCCGTCGTATTCGTGGATCTCGACGAGCGCTGGGAGCCGATCCGCCATAGCCGCTACGAGCTGATCTTCTCGGCAGGCCGCAGGGACGAGGCCTTCGAGATCCGCAAGGCGCTCTTCTACACGATGGGGCGCGGCGAGGCCGTGAACCAGGGGCGGTACTATCCTGGAGGCTACCCGGGGCCTCAGCCCCGCGTGCAGGGCGAGATCGAGCCCATCCACTACGCCGGCCGCCTCCCCGGCCACTACGTCGTGGCCCAGCGCATCCGCCGCTGGACGCCCTACCTCAACAGGACATTCAGCTTCGAGCCGCCAGATCATCCGCTCGAGCTGGACGAGGAGGCCCAAAGGCTCCCTGCCAGGTCAAGAGAGGACATTGAGGCGATCGCCCGGCGGGCGTTGCGGGGCGCGCCCCGCCGACGGGCGGCCTACATCCTGCACGGGCAGACGTCGCACACCGTGGCCGGCAGCTCAGACTTCGCGATGCTCACGGCCCCGACGTACTCCTATGGGGTCGAAGCCCAGTCGTTCCTCACCACGGCATCCGCGCGGCCGCAGGTCGGCTTCTTCGCCGTCGTCTCGCAGGTCTCGCCGTCGGGTGCGCCGGACTTCGAGGGCCTGACGATCCTCGACCCGACCGACGACTCCCAGTGGCTCCTCGTCATCGTCGAGCAGCACGGCGACGACATCTACGTCTACCGCCGTCTCTTCATCATCACCCCCACCGAAACGGCCGGCGCGCCGCGCGACGGCATCCGGGAGAAGCGCTGATGGCGTTCGTCGAGATCCAGCGGCTGCGGGTCAGCTACGGCCGGACCGTGGCGGTCCGCGACTTGAGCTTCGAGATACCCGAGGGCGAGGTCTTCGGCTTCATCGGGCCGAACGGTGCGGGCAAGACCACCACCATCAAGGTGCTCGCCACCCTGCTGCGCCCCGACGCGGGCATGGTGCGCATCGGCGACATCGATGTGATCCGCACCCCCCAGAAGGTCCGGCCCCGCATTGGGTACATGCCCGACTTCTTCGGGGTGTACGAGGACCTCACGGTCGCCGAGTACCTCCATTTCTTCGCCGCGGCCTACCGGCTGGGCTTCGCGAAGCGGCGCCAGGTCGTCGGCGACGTGCTCGAGCTGACGGACCTGAGCGACAAGCACGACACCCAGGTGGACGCGCTGTCGCGGGGCATGAAGCAGCGGCTCGGCCTGGCCCGCGTCCTGCTCCACGACCCTGACCTGCTGCTGCTCGACGAGCCCGCGAGCGGCCTCGACCCGCGGGCGCGCATCGAGATCCGCGAGCTGCTCAAGGAGCTCAAGAAGATGGGGAAGACCATCCTCATCTCCAGCCATATCCTCCACGAGCTCAGCCAGATGTGCACCCGCATCGGCATCATCGAGGCGGGGCAGATGGTGGCCGAGGGCTCGCTGGACGACATTTACCGCCAACTCGGCCTCCAGCGCACCATCCACGTACAGCTCACCAACGGCAGCGACGAGTTGACCGATCGGATCGCGGCCATCCCGGGGGTCTCCTCGGTCGATCGCGAGATCGACCGCATCTCGCTCCACATCCAGCAGGACCAGCTCGCCGTCGAGGACCTCCTCGAGCAGATGCTGGCGCTCGGCGCGCGGGTGCATATGTTCCAGCCCGAGGCGATGGACATGGAGACGGCCTTCATGAAGCTCACGGAGGGCAAGACAGCATGAGCCGGCTGTCCCTCCTCCGCGCGCCGCTGCCGCTCCTGACCAAGGAGCTGATCGAGCAGGCCGCCAGGCGCCGCACCTACATCCTGCGCGCCGCCTACGCGCTCATGATCTTCGTCTTCTTCGGCTTCCTCTACGCCGACGTCATGGGCGGTGTGGACATCGATGTGGGCAGCCTCGGCCGCGGCGGCGAGATGCTCGGCTCGATGGTCGGCTGCCAGGTGGTCGGCATCTACGTGTTCCTCCCGGCCATGATGGCGACCACCATCACGCGGGAGAAGGAGCAGCACTCGCTCAGCCTGTTGCTGACGACGAGCCTGCGCCCCTGGGAGATCGTGGTCCAGAAGTACATGGGCCGGCTCGTCCCGATGCTCTCGATGCTCTTGCTGTCGCTGCCGCCGCTGGGGCTGTGCTACGCGTACGGCGGCATCGAGCTCCAGTACGTCCTGCTGAGCGCAGGTGGGCTGCTGGCCGCGTGCCTGTTCGTCGGCTCGGTGTCGATCATGTGCTCCTCGTACTACCGCACGTCGGTGGGAGCCGTGGTGTGGGCGTACGTGCTGTGTGGGCTGGTGTCGATCGGCGCGCTCATCGCGGTGTCGCTCGGCCTGCTGATCGTGCGGCCGGAGAGCGAGAGCACGGCGTCCATCGTGGTCGGCCTATCGGCGCTCGGCTTCGTGGTCCTGTTCCTTCGCCTGGCGTCGTCGTATCTCGTGAGCCGTGCCTTCGTACTGCCTGAGCCTGTGTATCGCGAGCCAACGCCGCGTGCCAGAAGCCGGCGCGGCAAGGCGCGGGCGGACCGGGACCCCAACCTGCCGGACGACCGTCCCATCGCCTGGCGCGAGGGCAACCGCCGGGGTGCGTACGCCCTCCGCCATCCGTGGCAGAGCTTCGCCGTGCTCCTGCTTCCCGTGATGTACCCCGTGGGGGTGATCGCGCTGTTGGAGCCTGCGAGCAGTGCCGCCTCCCTGCTCGCCGGGATCCTCTTCGCGGTGTGGATCGTCGCGGCACTGCTCGTGGTGGTCCTGAGCGCAGGGGCCCTGCCCTCGGAGCGCATGGCGGGCACCCTCGACGTGCTCCTGACGACGCCGCTCACGGGCCGCGAGATCCTCCGGCAGAAGCTCGAGGGCGTCCGCCGCCTGATCCTTGTCCTCTTCTCCCCCTTGCTCGGGGTCATGGTGCTGAAGGCCATCGCCGAGTGGCGGGCGGAGCAAGGAGGGGGCCTGCTGCCCTACACCGCCGTCTACCACCTTGCGGCGTCGTTCGTCTGCGCCGCGGTGTTCCTGCCGCTCCTGGCGTGGGGGGCGCTGTACGTCAGCCTGAGGGCCCGCACCCGGTATCGGGCGCTGCTGGCCGCGATCGGGGCGGTCGCCGCCTGGAGCCTGGGGCCGGTGCTCGTTGTTGGCGTCCTGACGGACGCGTTCGCCTACCAGGCATCGTGGTTCGCGATCCGGGCGGTGGGGTACCTGAGCCCTGGCACAGCCATCGCGGCGGCCGCGGTAGGGGACGCGAAGCTCGGCGAGATCGGCTTGCTGGCGCACACCCTCATTGGCTTCGCCCTCAATGTCGCGCTCCTCCTGGTCATCCGCCACCGGTGCCTGAAGCACGCGGACGCGCATCTGGGGCGGGTGTACGCCGTCGAGGACGCGGCGGCGCAGGCCGAGGGGGCCGCGACATGAGATGGCCGACCCTCACCGCGCCGATGCCGCTGCTGGGCAAGGAGCTGATCGAGCAGGCGTCCCGCAAGCGCACCTACGTGCTGCGGTTCGTGTGCGCGGCGCTCCTGTTCTTCCTTTTTGGCCTCTTCGCCTGGAGCATCTTCGAGCGCACGGACTACGGTCTGGCGCAGATCGGCCGCGGCCGCCAGCTCTTCGAGCCCATCGTCTACATCCTGTTCGTCGGCATCCTCATCTTCCAGCCCGCGCTGATGGCGTGCGTGCTTACGTACGAGAAGGAGCGCCAGTCGATGGCGCTCCTGGTGCTCACGGACCTGCGTCCCCGCGAGATCCTGCTCCAGAAGTACGTGAGCCGCCTCATCCCGATGGTCACGATCCTCCTGCTCTCGATGCCGCTGCTGGGCCTGTCGTACGCGTACGGTGGCGTCGAGACGAGCTATCTGCTGGCGGGCATCTACATCCTGCTGATCACGTGCCTCCAGGTGGGCGCGCTGGCGCTCCTGTGCTCGTCGTTCTGCCGGACGTCGTTGGGCGCGTTCCTGGCGTCGTACCTGCTCGGGGCGCTCTACTACCTCGGGGTGCCCTTCCTGTTCGTGCTCCTGGAGTTGTGGTGGCGGTTCGGGGGGACGGATTTTGCCCCCCTGCTCGGCACCTTCATGCCGGTCTTCCTGTTCGCGCAGATGGGGATGGGGTGGCGGTTCGGCGGGCTCGGGGGGCCGGGCGTGAGCCTCTGGTACCTGGGGCTCCAGAGCCTCGGGGTGCTGGCGTCGATCGGGGTGTTCCTGGTGCTGGCCCGGTTGTGCCTGATGTGGCGGGCCTTCGTGACGCCTCGCAACGAGCTGCTCCAGGTCTTCCGCCTGGTCGATCGGGCCTTCAACGCGGTCAACAAGGGGTTCGGGGGCGTGGTGCTGGTGCGGGACAGGGATGGCCTTCCGACGGACGAGCCGATCGCGTGGCGGGAGGTGAGCCGCAAGTCGCTGGGCAAGGCCCGCTACCTGTTCCGGGTGCTGGTGGTTCTCGAGGTGCCCGTGCTGCTGTTCGCGCTCTTCTGCCTGATGATGAGGCCGACCGGGGAGCCAGGGGTCCTGAGCCTCTGGCTCATGGTGGTGTGGGTGCTGGCGGCGCTGGCGGTGACGGTGACGAGTGCGAACACCATCGTCGCGGAGCGGATCCACCAGACCCTCGAGGCCCTGCTCACAACGCCGATCGCGGGGGCGGAGATCATCCGCCAGAAGATGCGGGGGGTGCGGCGGCTGGTCGGCGTGCTGCTCATTCCGCTCCTGAGCATCTTTCTGCTCGAGGCGTGGTGGCGCGGGGCGCTGCGCAGCAACGTCTACGGGTACGAGGAATGGGGCTGGGGCACGTACCTCGTGGCCTCGGTGCTGACGGCGGTCGTCTACCTGCCAATGCTGTCGTGGCTGTCGCTGTGGATCAGTCTGAAGTCGCGGACGCGGTTCCGCGCGATCCTCACGGCGCTGATGGTCGTCGTCGGGTGGATCGCCATCCCGTGGCTCCTCGCCGCGATCGTCAGCGTGGCGGCGGACGACAACTGGCTGGAGGAGACGCCTGGCCTCGTCGTGATGCTCTCGAGCCCCGCCACCATGGTCGTGGTCGCCGAGTTCGGCCCACCGCGGGACCAATCGATGCCCGTGCTCATCGCGCTCAACACCCTGGGCTACGCGGGGGTCTGGCTGCTGTTCCGGACCCTGTGCCTGAGCGGTGCGGACCGCCTGCTCGGGCGTGTGCCATCGCGCGAGGAGGCGCCGCCATGAGGCGAGCGGCGCTGCTGCTCCTGACGGTCGCACTCTGGCCCGGCCTGGCGCGTGGCGGCGCGCTCGTCGTGGGCGAGCCGCAGTGGGGCTTCGACGGCCACGTGGTCCCCGGCCGCGTCAACCTGCTGTCCGTCGCCGTGACGAACACGGGCCGCGAGCCGATCTACACGGTGCTCCGGCTGCACCGCGGCTTCCACTCCGGCGGGCGCCTTGGGGCGCCTCTCGAGCGACGCTGCGACCTGTCGCCGGGCTCAAGCCGCTGGGTCCAGTTCTTCCCCTACGTCCACGGCGCCCAGGATGCGTGGACGCTGGAGCTGGCCGACGGCACGCAGATCGGGCTCAAGGGGCCGACGCTCGGGCCGCCGGGCAGGGTGTTCCTCCGCGACCCCGCGGAGCCGCTGGTCGCGGCGCGGCTGCCCGTGCTGCCCGACAACCTGTTCCCGCCCACCGTCTCGGCCACCGACGGCCTCCACAGCGTCGCGCTCGACCACGACCCGCAGTGGGAGCCGGCGCGCCGCCAGGCTTTCCTGGACTGGCTCCGCCGCGGCGGCGAGCTGCACCTCCTGCACGACCTGCGGGGCCGCTACCCTGTCTTCTCCGACCTGCTGGCCCCGCTCAACGCGCCGCTCGACCGCTACCGCGTCGGCGCCGGCCTCGTCGTCCGCCATCCTCTCCGCCGCAGCGAAGTCACCAGCGACTATCTCGTCAAGGCAGGATTCGCCCCGCCGGCTCTCAGAGAGAACGACGAGGGCCAACTCCACAGCCCCGACGGCGACCTGCTCAGCGCGCTGACTGAGGCATCCCGCCCGCGGCATAGCTGGGCGCTCATCTACCTGACCGTGCTGGCCTATGTCGGCGCGATCGGCATCTACCATTTCTTCTATGCCAGGAAGCAGGCCGACTGGCGGCGGACCATGGCCCTCTTCGGCGCCACGGTCGTCGCCTGCTCGCTGCTGCTCGGCTTCATCGGCAAGCGCGGGCAGGGCGAGGCCGCCGCCGTCAACTCCATCGCCTACGCCCGCCACCTGGGCGGCGACCAGTTCGACGTCACTCAGTGGCAGAACGTCTTTGTCACCAGCGGCGCCCTCTACACCCTTAGCCACGCGGCGCCGCTCAACATCTACTCGACCTGCCAGTCCGAGGAGACGGTCGCCGGCCTCATTCGCAACGGCAAGAAGGGGGGCTTCGTGGTGGACATCCCGCTCTTCTCCTCGCGGGCCTTCCTCCATCGCGGCAAGCTCCAGGGCCACCGCATCGAGTTGACGATCCGCGAATGGGAGTCGGGCGCTCGCCTGCGGCGGCTCGTCCTGGAGCCCGGCGAGGGCTTTCCCACCGAGGCGCCGCTGATCTACGCGGTTTACAGGAACCACGTCTATCGCGTGGGCATCAAGAACGGGCTCCTGACAGCGGGCGCCAACGCCGCGCCACTCGACCGCTTCCTCGGTCTGCGCGAGATCGAGCTCCGAGACCCGTGGAGCAAGGCACCCGCGCAGTGGGACGACCCCGCCCAGTTCCGCAGCCGCACGGGCTTCGGGGCGCTCGTCAGGCCCATCATCGCCCACGCCCTCGGCGGCACGCGGCAGTGGGCTCTTCAGACGACCGTGACCCCGGACGACCGCGTCCAGCTTTTCGTCGTGGCCAAGAGCCCTGCGGGCTTCCGCCTCGAGGGCAGGCGGCTCGGCGAGCGGCGAGGATACACCGTCTACCACCTCCATCTGTTCGAGCCGGAGACCCTCGATGGCCCAAGCCCTGATTCCTGAGCCTGCGGTCGAGGTCCGGGGGCTCTTCTACGCCTACGGCGGACGGGTGGCGCTCAACGACGTCGCGTTCCGCATCTACCCCGAGTCGATCCACGGCTTCGTCGGGCCGAACGGCGCGGGGAAGACGACCTGCCTGAAGGTGCTCGCCACGCTCCTGAAGACACAGCCGGGCGTCGTCACGGTGCTGGGCAAAGACGTCGTGCGCGACCGCAACGCCGTGCGGGCCCGCATCGGCTTCATGCCCGACACCCCGAGCATGTACCGCCAGATGACCGTCTTCGAGTATCTGGACTTCTTCGCCGCCGCCTACGGCCAGCGCCCGGCTGAGCGGGATCGCGTGATCCGCGACATCCTGGAGCTGACGGACATGGCCGGCCGCGGCGACGATCTCATCAAGAGCCTCTCCCGGGGCATGCAGCAGCGGATCAGCCTGGCGCGCTGCCTGGTCCACGACCCCGAGCTGCTGCTGCTCGACGAGCCGGCCGCGGGCCTCGACCCCCGCGCACGCATCGAGCTGATGGAGATCCTCAAGGAGCTCCGCCGCATGGGCAAGACCATCTTCATCAGCTCGCACATCCTCGCCGAGCTCGCCACCCTCTGCGACAGTGTCACCATCATCGACCAGGGCGCCATCCGATACTCCGGCACCATGGACGACCTCCTGGCGCAGGAGGGCACGACCGTCACGTACCTGCTCACCCTCGCCGTCGAGGACCCCGCCACCGAGCAGGCCCTCCGCGACACCGACGGCGTCGAGCAGGTGCTCAAGGTCGAGGACGGGCCCGCCTACCAGGTGACCTTCGACACACAGCGGGTCACCACCAACGACGTCCTCCACGTCGCCCTCCACGCCCAGGGGCGGATCGTGTCCTTCCGCAGAAGCGTCCGCCACCTCCAGGAAGCGTTCATGGACCTCACGGAGCCAGGAGTGCCGACGTGAGAGTCCCGCTGCTGGCATTGCTCGGCCGGTCGTTGCGCCACGACTCGCGCGCGGTGCACCTGTACCTGATGCGGCTCGGCCTGCTTGTGTTCCTGCTCCTGTCGCTGTTCGTGGCCCACATGATGAGCCTGCGGGTGGGGGCGCCCGGGCTCAGGTTCTTCTCTATGGTGGTGGTCATCAACCTGGTGTTCATCTGCGTGGCTGGGGTGGGCTACTTCTCGTCGGTGATCACCGAGGAGAAGGAGGAGATGACCCTCGGGCTGCTTCGCCTGACGGGCCTCAGCCCGCTGGCCATTCTGCTTGGGAAGGGCGCGGCCAGGCTCATCGGGGCGCTGATGCTCCTGGTCGCCCAGTTCCCGTTCACCCTCCTGGCGGTGACGCTTGGCGGGGTGTCGCTGCGGCAGGTCTTCGCGGCCTATGCCACACTGATGTCGTTCATGGCGGCCGTGGCGGGCCTGGCGCTGCTGGCGTCGGTCATCTCGCGGAGCACGGTGCGGGCCGCGGCCGTCACGCTGCTGGTACTCCTCGGCCTCCTGATCGTCCCGCCGGTCGGTGTCTCGGTGCTGGGCAGCTCCCCCAGCACAGAAGGGGCGCCCGCCACCGCGGTCGTGCTTCGTCTCGCCGAGTGGCTGGTCGCGGCGAATCCGTTCGTGCGCGCGGGGGAGATCCTGCGCACCGGCTTCGCTGGCCATCCCTTCGGCGCACAGGCGCTCAGCAACCTGGGGGCCGCGGCGGCGTGCCTGCTCCTGTCCTGCGCTCTCTTTGGCCGCGCGACGCGTGAGCAGCAGGCGGCGGCGCCTGCACGCGGCCTGGTGCGCCCGCGGACGAGCCGCCTCGGGTGGTTCCGCGTGGACCGCCCCTGGGCCGACCCCATCGCCTGGAAGGAGTTCCACTTCGTCACCGGCGGGCGCGCGATGCTGCTGGGGCGGCTCGTCGTTCTGGGCGGCCTGACGGCGCTGGTCGTCGGGCTGTTCGCCGCGGCCGGCAACCCCATGCCCGCGATAGCGGTGGGAGCAACGATGGTGATCGTCCCGGTCGTTCTGGCATCGCTGGAGTCCGTGGCCCACGGGAGCCGGACGCTCCGCGAGGAGATCTCGTGGGGGACCCTGGCCAGCCTGATGCTCCTGCCCGTATCGCCGTCGCGGGTGATCCGCAGCAAGGTCGTGGGCTTCCTGCCGGTGCTGCTGCCGTACGGCGCGTGGTTCGTGCTGGGGCTGCTCGTCGCGGCGGCGAGCGATCCGGACGCTTTCGTGGAGGGTGCCGTGTTCCAGATCAGCAGCGGCCTGCCGTGGTATCTGGTGGCGAACGTCGTGGCGTTCGTCCACTTCGTGCTGCTGATAAGCCTGTTCGTCCGGCGGGGGGCCGTGCCGGTGGCGTTCGCGCTCTGGGTGGTGGCCGGCTGGCGTATCCAGGGCTCGTTCGTCGGACTCCTGACGCTGGGGACGCTCGGCTCAGCCGTCTACTGCACGGTCATGGCCGTGCTGCTGGGCGTGCTCACCGTCCTGATCCACTGGGGCAGTTGCGCCCGGCTCGACAGCATCGCCGGCGACTGACCCTTGCGCGCCCACAGCGCCGCTGCCGGCTCTCGGCGTCACTCCGGGCGCCCTGGCGGCAGGATCTCGATGGCGCTCAGGATGGGTGCCGTCGTGGGCGTGAGCTCGGCCGCCTTCGGCACCAGCTCGATCGTGACCGTCCTCGTCGCCATGATGCCGTCGAACTGGCGCACCAGCGCCCTATGGCCACCCCGCGCCGCGCGCACGACATCGAAGTCCTTGAGGACCGTCACACCGCCGAGCTTCACGTCGAAGACCCGCTGGCCCCGCTTCACATCGTCGAGTTCCGCGAAATGGAGCCGCACGGACACGGGCCGGGGCAGCGCAACTTCGGCCGGCACGAGCAGCAGCCGCTCGTAGCCCCGCCCGAGCCGCGGCGCCGCTCTCAACGGGCCGCGGCTCGCGAAGTCGATCATCAGGCTGTCCTTGCTCAGGCCCTGCGCACTCAGTGTGGTCCACGGGATGCTCATCTCGGCGACGAATCCCTCGCTGTCCGCCCGCACCTTGCTCGACCATTCGCCGTTGAAGCGCGTGTCCTCGCCTTTCGCACCCAGCGGCGGCACCGTCAGCGGGAAGGGATGCGGCTTCACCGCATCGTAGAGGCCCTGCTTCCCTGGCTTCGGCCCACGCTGGAACACGATCGGCTCGTCGGGCGCCGAGGCGAGTTGGAAGCGCTGGAACGCATGCGGGTCGCGGTTCTGGAGCGGGTGTCCCCCAGGGTGCCATTGGGCGCGGAACGGCTTCTTGACGCCGCCCGGCTTGTCGCTGTCGTTGACAAAGACCTGGAGGCCGAACATGACCTGGCGGGCGGTGTCGATCTTGAGGTTGGACCACGGGAGGAACGCCTCGACCAGATAGCCATCAGGCGTCTTCGCCCCCGCCGCCTTCATCGTGAGCGCCTGGCCCTTTGTGGCGCGTCGGGAGTCATAGAACCGCCACCGCAGCTTCGGCTGCTTCGGGTCGGCGCCCGGGCTCACCACCACCTGGAACACCTCTCCCGAGCCGAGCCGAGGCGTCATGAAGAGCTCGATGGAGTCGCCCTCCCACAGCCGGGAGGCGCTCGGCGCCTCGCAGATCGCATCGTCCCGCACGACTGCGAGGATCAGCACGCCCTGGTCGTTCCACGCCAGCCGGAGGCTGGGATCGAAGTTCTTGGCGGCGCGCATCTTGCCGCCGGCAGCCGGTAGCGAGACGACCTTGAGTCCCTTGTCGCCCCAGTCATCGGCCTTGCCGTCGATCGCGATCGCGAGCTTGGGGATGCTGCGGGCGGGCCAGGGCGAGACGTAGGTCCACGCGGCGTCGTACCGTGCGCCGGAGGCCGAGACGCCCAGGTGCAGGCACTTCCTGGCTGGCGCCTTGCCTCCCGTCAGGGGGCTGAGGAAGACCTCGAACGAGTGGTCCTGCCAGATCGCCTCGTCGTCGCCTTTCGTCGCCGCCTTCCAGACGCCCGCCGGGCCGCGCCGCCAGGCCAGATGGAGACCGAGCGCGTCGTGGGTGACGCGGACCTCCGCCTTCTCGGCCTCGACCCGATAGGGGCGAGCGTGTTGCCAGTCAGGCTCGATGAGATGCCCATCGACCTTCGGCGGCCCGGCGGCGCGCCATGCGGCGATGCCGCGGTCGAAGACCTCGAGGTCAATCTCGGCTCGCTTCAGGCCCTTCAGCCCGCTGGCGTAGAGCCACGGACGGTCCGTGTCTCGCACCTCCAGCCGCGAGGCCTCGCGGCGATACGGCCCGAACCCCTCCTGCATCGTGACGCGGAAGGGGACGGCGATGTCGCGACGATGGCTTCGCGTCACGGGTCTGGGCAGCGCGAGCCAGAGGGTGCCATCAGGGTCGCGGCGGTCCCCTGTCGCGCCGAGGTTCAGCGCCGCCTGCCTGACCGAGCCCGACGGCAGACGGTCGTAGAAGACGGACCAGGAGCGCTGCTGCCTCGCAGGCGCCAGAGCCACGGTGGTGCGGAAGCTGTATGAGCAGGTGCAGGCCGCATCGGCGGGTGGCGAGAGCACCAGGCCGTTGGCCGCGATCGCGTTGACGTAGCACCCGGCCCGCACCCCGCCGAAGTTGAAGACCCCGCCGTCGCCCATCAGGTCGTACATACCGAGGGTGCCAGAGCGGAAGAGCAGGATGTTCGGCGCGCCGGCGATGGCGCCGCAGCCATAGGAGCGGTGGAACTCCCATTGTGTCTCATCGCCGCTGAACGGGTTGGCCCGGCGTTTCGGCTCGCCCGTGCGCAGGTCGTAGGCGAAGGGCTCCGCGTAGATGGTCCCGCCGGCAATCACCGGGAAGCGTCGGACAGGGACCGCACGCGTGTAGAGCAGCTTGCCCTTAGCGGCGTCGTAGCCCGACAGGCCACTCGTGCTGCTGGCTACGAGCACGCCCTCGGAGAGCCACAGCTCCGTGCGCCCCTCGATGCCCTCGGTCGCCTGCCAAGCCAGCTTCCCCGTGTTTGCGTCGCGCGCGACGAGCCGCCACGCGCCGGGGACCTTCTCGCCTCGCCGTCTGGCCTTCTCGACCTCGGCGGGGCTCGTCCGCTCGATGGCGTAGACGCGGGCATCGTCCATCGACAGGCAGTTGACGCCCACCGTGCCCAGCGCGGCCTGTGCCCAGCGGTTCTTTCCGTCCTTGCCCAGGACGAAGATCGCCCTGCCCTCGCGATCGCTGCCCATCATGCCCAGGATGCGGCCACCGGCGACGGCCAGATAGCACCAGCGCATCTTCGCCGCCTCGGCCTCAGAGATGGGCGATGGCGCCTTGGGGAGCTGGTAGGTCTGCTTCGTCTCCCCGGTCGCGGCGTCGAGCCGCAGGCAGGCCTTCCCCTGGACGAGATAGACGCTGCCGGCGTCAGCGGCCATGCTGGCGCCGCGGACGCGCGTCGGCCACCAGGCGGCCTGCTCGAAGTCGCGCCGCCACAGCGGCCGGCCGTTGTAGGCGTCGTGAGCCATGATGCTCCGCTGCCCGGGGACGAACATCCGCCCGCCGACGCACAGCGGCGCCGGCCCGCCCCAGTGCCGAGCCGTCAGCCTTGCGGGCCCCGGCTCGCCAAACCACAGGAGCTTGAGCGGCAGCCGGACCCGCTTGTCCCGCGAGGCGCCGGTCCGCCCAGCACTCGCGTACTGATGAGTCCAGTCGTCCGTCTCCGGCAGCGTCCCGCGGACCACGCGGACAGCGCTCTCGCTGACCTGTACCTCGGTCTCCGGCACGCCGCCTTCGCGCAGCCACCGCGCGATCGCCTCCGCAGCGTACGGCCCGCCGCCAAGGAGCCGCCCTACCGCGCGGAGCACGGCCCCGCGCCCCGAAGGCGGGATCCACACCGTGCCACCGCATGGCCGCAGCACCCGATAGATCTCCGCCGCCGAGCAGCCCGACAGCCGCCGCGACGTCCCGTCCCCAAGCAGGATGAGATCGGCGAAGTAGTCGGGATATGCCAGCTCCTCCAGAGAGCCCTGGTGCACCATCACGCGCACGCCGTGGAGGCCGGCCCCGTCGAGAGCCTCACGCACGCGACGGGCCCGCCGCTTGCTGGGCTCCACACAGCAGATGGTCAGCAGCGATTCGCTGGCCAGGTGGTAGAGCAGCTCGCCGTCGCCCGCGCCGAGAGCCAGGCAGAAGCCCTCGCGCGTCCCCGTCTCGTCGAGGATGCGCCGCGCGAGCGCGGCGGTCCGCTCGTTGTCGAAGGCCGGAGCCTTCTGCTTCGCCGACACGACGGCGGGCTGCTCGACGGCCTCGCCGCCGTAGCAGACGATGTCGCCAGCGGTCGTGCTCACGAGCAGCCTGCCGTCGGCGACGGCGAGGCCGCGGGCCTGGCCCTTCACCTTGTCCTGCCAGAGCTGCTTGCCCCCCGCCGCGTCGAAGGCCGTCACGGTGCCCTGTCCGCCGACGAGGAGCGTCTTGCCCGCGAGAACGATGGCGTAGGCGCGGCCGTGGCTCGCCTCCCACTTCGTGCAGTCGGCTGCTTTGGCGCCCTTGATCCACTTCGCCAGGTCATAGGCCGTCACCGCGCCGCTGCCGGTCGCGTAGAGGACGCCGTCTGCGACCACGGCGTCAAGCTTGCCTGGGAACTCGCGGAGCTCCTTGCCCGTCTTCGCGTCGAAGGCGACCATGCCGTCGTTCTTGTCGGGCTTGAACTCGCCGAGCAGGACGTCGATGTCCGGGCCGATGTGGCAGCGCCAGTTGAAGAGCAGGCCATCGGCGATGAAGGCCCAGCAGCCGCCCCAGCGGTTGCCCCAGCTCGTCGGCTGGCTGCGGTAGTACTGGAGCTTGCCCGTCTCGCGGTCGTAGGCAGCGGGCACGCTCCGGCCCGTCGGCAGGAAGATCTGCCCCTCTCGCCCGAGCAGGTACCCCTGGGGTGACACGCCGGTCATGGAGAACGAGCCTGGATGGGGCTGCGTCACGTACTTCGTGCCGCTCGTCGCATTCTCCCAGATCACCTCGCCGGTCTCCGCGTTCAGGGCGTAGGCGTAGACGCCCTCCGAGGGCCACATGCCCGCCGTGACGTAGACGATGCCGCCCTCCACGGCGACGCCGCTGCGGAGCGGCCACAGGGAGATCATCCGCCCGTTGCCCAGCAGCTTCGCGTCCCGCGGCCCGCCTCGGAACTTCCACAGCAGCTTCCCCTCCCCCGCCGACAGGCAGTAGAGGAAGCCGTCGTCGGACGCGACGAACACCCGCCCATTCTCGATGGCCGGGGCGAAGCGCACGGGGCCTTCCGTGAGGAAGCTCCAGCGCACCGTGCCCGTGGCCAGATCGAGCGCATAGACCTTGCCGTCGGCCGAAGACCCGTAGTAGGCCAGGCCGTTCGCCGCGACGACGTCATACGCGTAATCAAACGCCACGCGGTTCAGCTCGCGTCCCGGCTCGGGCCACGCGGGCATGGGGGCATGGGCCGGCTGGTGAATCCACTGTCGGTGCAACGGGGTCGGGAGCTGCTCCGTAGTGACGCCGCTGCGGGCCAGATCGTGGCGATAGGCCGGCCAGTCATCGGCCAGCAGCCGGCTGCCAAGGCTCCCACACAAGATCGCGACGACGAAGAGGCCCGTGCGTTTCACGACGCGGCTCCTAACGATCTCTGGTCACGTCGGGCGGGCAGGCGCTCACTCGCCCGTGCCGCCCCGCCAGTCCTGGGTCTGGAACGGCGAGGCGGGCAGGCCCGCCTTGTTCATCAGGTTCGGGTTGGCTGTCTTGTGCCAGCCGAAGCGCACCTGGGTCGGTTTCTCGACGCCCTTGGCTTGGACGAGCACCGTCTCTCCGTCGATGGCGGCCTCGGCTGGCACGAACTTGCCGTCGGCGCCGGCGATCTGGAACTCGCTGAGCGGCTTGCCATCGCGGCTCGCCAGGCCGCCGTCCACGTGGGCGAAGCGGATGCGCACCTTGCTGCCCTCGACGGCCATCGCCTTGTAGAGAGGCCCGGAGTAGACGAGATCCTTCCTGCCGTAGTCCTTCGCGAGCGCCCAGCGGGCCAGGCGGTTGCCGACGTCGAGCTTCTTGCGGGGATGGATGTCGCGGATGTTGTCCACCAGGTCCGTCACCACGGCCATGCCGGTGCGGGGGAGCTTGAGGGTGGCGGCCTGCGCCTCCCACAGAGCGGGGAGCTGTCCTGGCGCGTAGCGCCCCGCCCAGGGGGCGATCTGCACGTAGTAGAACGGGAAGTCCTGTCCCCAGGCCTTCCGCCAGCCCTCGATGAGTGCTTTCATCTTGTCGGCGTACTTCAGGCCGTTCTTCCGGAGCACGTTGGTCTCGCCCTGGTACCAGATGGCGCCTCGGATGGCGAAGGGCTGGAGGGGGGCGATCATCCCGTTGTACATGCCGCCGCCCTTGCCGTCGGCGATGGTCCATGGCTCGATGGGCGAGCCGCCCCAGGAGCTGTTGATCAGGCCCATCGGTACGCCGAGCTCCTTGTGCAGCCTGGCGCCGAAGTAGTAGAGCACGGCCGAGAAGGTCGGCACGGTCTGGGGCGTGCAGACCTTCCACGCCGCCTTCACGTCCTTCGCCGGCTCCTTCGCCTGAACCTTGGGCACGTGGAACAGGCGGATCTGCGGACGCCCGGCGGCCGCGATGGCCTCCTTGGCGCCGTGGGTGTTCCGCAGGTGCCACTCCATGTTCGACTGGCCGGAGCCGACCCACACCTCGCCGACGAGGATGTCGTCGAGCTCGATGGTATTCTTCCCGCTGACGGTCAGCTTGCGGCCCTTGCCGTCGGCCTTCATTGCAGGAAGTGTGACCTTCCAGTTCCCCTGCTCATCGGCCTTCACCTTGGCCTGGGACGCATCGAGGCGGACCGTGACTTCCTCGCCTGCCTCGGCCCAGCCCCAGATCTGAACGGGCATCTCCTGCTGGAGCACCATGTGGCTGCCGATCACCGCCGGCAGCCTGACGTCCGCCCTCGCCGGCAGCGCGGCTGCCACGGCCACGGCCAGCGCCACGGCGCCAACCAGCACGCTCTTCCTCACACCGACTCGTTCCGCCACGTCCCGTCTCCTGAAATCCGGGCCACTTCCAGAGACGCGGCCGGCCCCACTGCCGACCGTGTGCCCCGCTACCATAGCCAAAACACACTCTCAACACAACACCAACTCGCCGGCTTCTTGACATCGCCGCGCGCGGCATCTACGATGGAGGTGGAGTCCACAGCCGGCGCGCGGAACCATCGAGTCGCTCCTGCTCGCCGTCTTCGTCGTGAGGGTAGACACGATGCCTTTCCTGCTCTACGAGCGAACCACCGACGACGACGGCAGTGCCCGCTACTTCCAGCTCAAGGACATCTCGCTCGCAGGCAGGAGCGGCGGCCTGGTCTATCCGTTCGTCTCGGCCTATGGGAAGCCGGGCCGCCCCTTCCCCTGGCACGCGACGGTGAAGGACCTGCTGAGCGAATCGGGCATCCATCCCAAGAACCACGCCGTCCTCGTCCAGACCAGGCCGCTCCTCGAGGGCAATCTGTCGCTCTACGAGTTGACCGACGTGATGGGCTACTCGTATGGCGAGTGGACACCGCTGTGCCTGCGGATGGAGGCGCTGGTCGTCGATCAGACCCTGCCAGACCCAGAGCGGTTCAAGATGAAGTTCCGCTGCAACGTGCCCCGTCGGCGACGGGTCCACCAGTTCCTCTACCTCCAGGGCGGGGTGGACGGCGGGTCGTGGAAGTGGGGGCCAGTCGGCTCGGTGAACGGCGTGCTGCTCTTCCCCGACGCGCTGGCCTTCTTCATGGAGATGCTGACCAGCGGGGAGGACGGTGGCCCATAGGACACGCGGCGCGCTGAGGCCGCAGCGCGGCGTCAGCGCGGCGTAGCGGCGTAGGCCCGCCACTGCTCGGCCAGCGCGTCCTTCGTCGCGGGGCCGGGGTGGATCCACAGGCGGTAGCGGAGGACGAGCGGCTCCGTCGTGCTGAGGAGGAACTTCTCGCCCTTGCTCGGGAAGGTGGGCTGAAGCCAGTTGAGGTTGGGATACTGCACCCAGTCGCCCGGGAAGCGCGGGTTGGCCGGGTGCTGGAGCGTGGCGACGCCGACCGGCGTCTTGCCGCCAGGGGGCACGCCGAGCAGGTCGCCCCAACACACGCGCGGCTCGGTGCCATCGGGCGCCGTGAAGGTCGCGATCTTCTGGTCGCGGCGAGCCGAGAGACGGATGTTCAGCCCGCCGTATGCCTTCTGGCCGCGCCGCGCGACGCGGACGCCCTCGACGAGCGCAGTGAAGCGGAACTCGAGGTCGATGAGGCGGCCCGCATTGGTCTCCGGCCAGGCGCGGATGATGGCCCGCTCAGCGACGATCGGCTCCTTGTCCTCCCACATCCAGCGGCTCTCGGCCTCGATGACGGCCACATCGGGGCCGCCCTCGGTGCGCACGAGCTTCACGGGCCGGGCATACACGCCCTGGAGCGCGTGCAGGTCGTGCACCTTGCCTTTGTACCAGACTTCCGGCCACGCCCAGTAGATGCCGCGGTGGTGCGGGTGGTCCTTCGCATAGTCCTGCGTCAGCTCCTCGCCATCTGGGCTGTAGAGCGGGTGGATGTAGTCGCTTCGCGACACGGCGTAGCGCCCGCCGACGCCCTCGGGCACGGGGATGGTGCCGTAGTTGTAGCGCAGGACGGGCTTGCCGCCCTCCGCCACGTCCACGTGCAGCTTGTCATCGCTGACCTTGACCGTCATCGCCGCCCAGCCTGGCTGCCCGACGGCAGCCAGGAGAGCAAGGGCGCCCAATGCCCACACCCACGCGCTCGCGCCGCTCTGCATCGCCTCTCTCCTCCATCGGTGTCTTGATGACCGTGCGATGGCCGCCATTATAGCAGGCGCCCGCCGCTTGACGAAACCGGGCTTCCGCCGTATCCTGCCCTCGTGCTCCCACGGTGAGAAGGAGAGGCCGATGCGAACGGACGTGCGACTGATCGTCCTGTCTCTTGCCCTCGTTGCGGTCGCGTGCCGCTGCCCGTTCCGCAGTGTGCGCGCTCCCGACGCTGGGCGAGGCTTCGAGATCCCCGAGCTCGCAGACATCGCGATCGATGGCAAGGCGCTCGACTGGGGCGATGGGGGCTTCCGCGTGGACGTGCTGGCGTCGCCCGGCGAGCGGCGGGAGCCGACGCGGGACTTCGATGCGGCCGTGCGCCTGGGATGGGACGCCAAGGGACTGCTGGTGCTCGCCACGGTGACCGACGACGTGCCCGTCGAGTACGAGGAGGAGAGCGCGCTGTGGCGCCGCGACTCCGTCGAGCTGTTCCTCGCCCCGGCCGTCGGCGCGAGGGACGTGTGGCAGGCCGTCGCCGCGCCCGGCGTCGACCCGAAGCACCCGAAGCTCCGCTTCTGCCTCTACGACTACCGCAAGACCGAGACGCTCAAGAGCACGAAGCTCTCGATGGAGATGGCGGGGACGAAGACCGACACAGGCTACACCCTCGAGGCCCGCCTGCCGTGGGCAGGCCTCGGCATCGGGCCCGCCGCGGGCCGCGAGATCGGGTTCCAGGTCCTCGTCAACGACGCCGACGGGCCTGCCGATCGCGCGCAGCTCCGCTGGTTCCCGCAGGACGCGGCCCATCGCCACACAAGCCGCATGCACCGCCTGCGGCTCGCGGAGCGGGCCGGGCCGGCCGTCATGGCGGTCGCAGCGGGAAGCTACGAGCGCTTCCGTCGCACTCGCATCCGCGTTGCCGCGACGATGGGGAAGGCAGCGACCGTAGCCGATGGCCGCCGCGAGATCGGATCGGCCAGACTGACAGCCCGTGGGCGCCTCAAGACGGCGGACGTCCTGCTGCCCATGCCGCCGCGCGGGAGGCCCTATGGGCCGCTCACCGTCCTCATCGATGGCAGGCCCGAGGCCGTCGTCGAGGTGCCGAATGCCGACCACGAGCGACAGCGGGCCTTCGGGCAGGCCGAGATGCGCTTCGAGCCCTGCGTCTTCAGCGGCGAGGCGTTCCCCGCCGTGCGCTTCGTCCAGCCATCGCTCGTCGAGGACCTCATCGGCCCGTATGCGCTCAGAACGACCTTCTACGACGCCGACCATAACACGGTGGCGGCCGCGAAGAAGCCAGGCCGCTACGGCGCGATCGTCGAGATCCAGCCCAAAGACGGCGAGCCGACGAAGCGGTTCTTCACGCTCTTCCGCCAGCCCCGGCGCCTCAGGTGGCGGCGTCACGAGCTGAAGCTCACCGTCGAGCTGCCCCCCGAGCTGGGCATCAAGCCCGAGGTCGTCGAGGCCCATGGCAGGACGGTGGCCGACTACCTCAAGTCGGCGATCGTCGGCAGCTTCCACCACGATCCCGACAGCTCGGTCGTCCTTGCTGGCCTCTACGAGACGACGCCCGGCACCCCGCCGACCCGGCGCACGGGGCCGTGGGCGCGCAACGCCTGGTGGTGGCACAAGCTCAAGCGCAAGACGGGCGACCTCGTGCCGCTGCGCTACCTCGTCCACCTGCCGCCCGGCGCCGGCACGGACAAGGCGAAACGCTGGCCGGCGATCCTCTTCCTCCACGGCGCCGGCGAGCGGGGCGACGACCTCAAGCTCGTCGAGATCCACGGCCCGCCGAAGATCGTCAGGACGCGAAGAGACTTCCCCTTCATCGTCATCTCGCCCCAATGCCCGCGCGGCACCTGGTGGAGCATCCCCCATCTCAATGACCTCATCGGGGAAGTGATGGCGAAGTACCCCATCGACCCCGACCGCCTCTATCTCACGGGCCTGAGCATGGGCGGCTTCGGGAGCTGGATGCTGGCGTGCGAGTACCCGGACCGCTTCGCCGCCGTCGTGCCCATCTGCGGTGGCGGCGACCCGCTCGACGTGGAGCGGATCAAGGACGTGCCGGTCTGGGTCGTCCACGGCGGCAGGGACCCCGTGGTTCCAGTCCGTGAGGCCAAGGAGATGGTGGCGGCGCTCCGCAGGATCGGCGGCAGAGTCCGCTTCACGGTCTATCCTGAGGCGGGACACGACTCCTGGACGGCGACCTACGACGATCCCCGTCTCTACGGCTGGCTGCTCGAGCAGGCGCGCGGCAAGCCCCGCCAGCCCCGCGCGACCACCACAGGCTCCAAGCCCGACGAGGTGCGGGGCAAGGAGGCCAAGGGTGTTTTCTGACTGGGACGCCAACGACATCTGCCTTGGCAAGACGGTCGTCACGGCCCTCGACGTCCACGCCGCCGGCGAGCCGCTGCGCATCGTCACCGGCGGCCTGCCCGAGCTGCCGGGGGAGACGATGCTCGAGCGCCGCCGCTGGATGCGCGAGCACATGGACCACCTGCGCACCGCTCTCATGCACGAGCCGCGCGGCCACCGCGACATGTACGGCTGCGTCGTCACTCCGCCCGTCTCGCCCGAGGCCGATCTCGGCGTGCTCTTCCTCCACAACGAGGGCTACAGCACCATGTGCGGCCACGGGATCATCGCCCTCGTCACTGCTCTCGTCGAGACGGGCGCCCTGCCCCACAGCGGCGCGCAGATGCCCGTCGCCATCGACACCCCCGCCGGCCTCGTTCGCGCCACCGCCCACGTCCGCCCCGACGGGCGGGTCGAGAGGGTCTCGTTCGTCAACGTCCCGAGCTTCGTCCTGCACCGCGACCTCGTCGTGGACGTGTCGGGCGTCGGCCCGGTCGTGCTCGACGTCGCCTTCGGCGGGGCTTTCTACGCCATACTGCCCGCTGAGGCCGTCGGCCTGCGGGTCGCTCCCGAACAGCTTGCCGCACTGGTCCATGCGGCCGACGCCATCATCGGGGCGGTCAACACCGCCGCTCGGATCGAGCATCCCCTCGAGGCCGACCTGGGCTTCCTCTACGGCGCCATCCTCACCGACGAGCCCGGCGACCCCGCCCACCACAGCCGCAACCTCTGCGTCTTCGCCGCCTCGGAGGTCGATCGCTCTCCCACCGGCACAGGCGTTT
Source organism: uncultured Planctomycetota bacterium (assembly GCA_964506385.1). GTDB lineage: Bacteria > Planctomycetota > PUPC01 > DSUN01 > DSUN01 > CAZDNN01. Next base: position 11,779 of record CAZDNN010000007.1, on the reverse strand, counting down.
CCGCCCGCCTCGCCGTCCACCACACCAGAGGCGAGGTTGCTCTGGGCGAGCCCCTCGCCATCGAGAGCATCTTGGGGAGAGACAGCGTCTTCGAGGGGCGGGTCGTCGGCACCGCCCAGGTGGGCCCGCATGCCGCCGTCCTCCCGGAGGTCTCGGGCAGCGCCTTCATCACCGGCCGCCACGAGTTCATCCTCGACGCAGGCGACCCGTTCCGTCACGGCTTCCTCATCTGAGGTCGGCACCATGAGCACGGCGATTGACCCGTCGTGCGGCACGAGGCAGGATCGTCGGCGCGCATTACGCCGGGGAGTGGGAGACGATCGTCCAGCGCATCGGGCGGAAGGAGGGCTCACCCGCGCGCCTCATGAGGCCCCCCCGGCGGCGGCATCACCCGTGCGGCCCGGCCACAGCGGGAAGCGGCTTTCCTCGCGCATCGTGGCCTCCACGTGGTCGAGCTCGAGCGGGGCGGCGCCCGTGAGGTTCTCCATGCCGTCCTCGGTCACGACCACCGTGTCCTCGCACCGGACATAGAGCTTCTCTTCGGGCACCCGAATCTGCGGGTCCACGCTGAAGACGACACCCGGGCGCAGCGGCTGGCCCCGGTATCTGCCCGAGTCGTGGACGGCCATGCCCACGGCGTGTGACAGGTGCCCCTTGAACTCGAGGGCATTGCGGGCGGCCTGCTCGAAGACGGGCTTCGACCATGGCGTGGCCTCGACCACCTCGGCCATCTCGGCCGCCGCGTCGGCGTGGATCTCGTCGGCGGTCCGGCCCGGCCCGATCCGTGCGAGAAGGGCTTTGTGGTAGGTGACGATGAAGCCGTAGAGCTCGCGCTGCCAGGGCGCGTACGTGCCGTTCACCGGCCACATCCGCCCGATGTCGCTCGTGTAGCCGCCGAGGTCAGGCGCCACGTCCATCAGCACCAGATCGCCGTCCTGCATGACGCAGTTGTTGCGATAGTAGTGGCCGTACCAGGCGTTGGCTCCCGATGCGATGATGGGGCGGTATCCCTCGCCGCGGGCGCCGTGGAGGCGGTAGATGTAGTTGGCGATGGCGCCGAGCTGGTACTCGACCATCCCCGGCCGCGTCGCCCGCATGGCCTCGGCGATCGCCAACGCGGTCAGATGCCCGGCGCGTCGCATCAGGTCCACCTCCCTGGGGCTCTTGACGGCGCGCATCCCGTCCAGGATGGGCGTCAGGTCCCGCAGCTCGGTGCCGGGGAACCGCGTGCGCAGGAGGCTCAGGAAGTGGAGCCGCCGCGGCGGCCGTCCGTCCCAGGGGTCTGCCGCGACGAGCTTATTCGCGTGGCCTGAGGTCCAGCGGGTGGCCATCCACGTCTCGGCCGCCGCGAACGGCGTGTAGAGCACCTTGATCTCTGCCAGATGCTCGGCCAGGCTCTCGGGTCCGAACGTCTCGTCGATGCCAGCGACGCGCCGGAGCACCTCGCCATCCTCGGCCGCCAACTCATCGCCCTCGCTGACGTGGCCTTCGGGCCGGTGTGGGAGGTAGAGCCGCGCCGAGGCGTCAGCTCCCGAGACGAGCAGATAGGCTTGCGGGGCCTCGATGCCGCAGCAGTAGTAGAACTGGTTGGTCTGGCGAAAGAAGCCGAAGCCGCTCAAGGGCGGGGCGCCCTGAAGGACGGCGTGCGCCTCGGCGCCGATGGCCTCGGCGACGCGGCGTCTGCGCTCGACGAACTCCTCGGCGGGGAAATCCGTCTGGAATAGACTCGTTGCGTGGTTCCGCGCGTCGTCGCTGCTCATCGCGCTGGTTCTCCTCGTGGCTGTTCGGCCTGTCTCATCCGCGCTTCGACGAGGGACAGCAGAGCACGAGCTGGAGCATCCTCGGGATGCGCGTCAAGATGGCCGCGAAGCAGTTCGATGGCCTCTCGGTAACGGCCCCGACGGGCGTGAAGACGCGAGAGGTAGAGCGTGGCCAGTCGCGCGTTGCCTCCTTCCAGGCGTCTGGCCTGAGCGTACAGGCTCACTGCTGCGGGCCAGTCCTCGGCCCGCTCTGCCAGGTGGCCGGCCCACAGGAAGACCGCGGCATCGGCCTCCCCTGCCGCGATGAGCCGGCCAAGCGACTGGCGTGCCTCGGTCGCCCTCCCCTGCCGGAGCGCCAGGCGCGCCGCCGCGATTCGAGCGGCTCGGCCGCGATGCCGCTCGCCCAATCGCGCGAGCCAGGCGGCGAGAAGCCCGTCCTGCTCCCCCATATCGGCGGCCCCGATCAGGAGGCCCATCAGCTCGCCATCCGCCGAGGCAGCCTTCGCGAGGGGGCCCCGAAGCAGTTCCTGGCCCTGTCGGACCGCCGTCAGCCAGTCGCCGGCCGCCAGTCGCTCGGCCATGAGAAGCCTGTGCAGGGCGAGGCTGGTCGGCTCGCAGAGAAGGGCCACTTCCAGGGCGGCCAGCCGGCCAGCATGGCTCCCCAGTTGTCCGTGCACGAAGGCGAGCTGCTGCCAGAGGCTGGCGTCGGTCGGCGCCTTGGCCAGGAGGTAGCGGAGGACGCGCTCGGCGCCGCGGTAGTCGCCATCATCGAGCAGCAGGTGGAGGTCCAGGCGGCGGAACCGCATGTCTGCGGGGAAGCGCGAGACGCCCCTGCGCACGAGGAGGCGGCAGAGGCGGCTGTCGTGGAGCTCCGCGGCGATCTGGGCATAGAGAAGCAGCAGATCGGCCTCGCAGTCGTCGAGACGCACGTAGCGCCCCATCAGCCGCGCGGCGTCGGGCCACTTCCGCTGCCGCCCGCGCACCTGCGCCAGCGCGAGGCCGGCCTGCCTCATCTCCGCGTCCATCTCGAGGGCTCTCTGGTAGGCCGCGGCGGCCTGGTCGAGCTTCCCTAGGCGGACGCAGGCGTGGCCGAGCAGGAGATGCCGCAACGCGTGGTCCTCGCCCTTGTAGGCGGAGAGCCGCTCCAGGGCCTGCTGCGGCTGGCCGTTCCTGAGTGCCTCCTGCGCCGCGTTCAGGGCCGCGGCGACAGGCGGAGGCAGCTTGATCGGCTCCTTGCCTTTCCCCTCCGCGGCCACAGCCGCCGCAGCGAGGGCCACGACGATGATGGCCATGATGATGGCTGGGCTCCGCATCATCACTCACTCCAGTCGCCACACGATCGGCAGCCTGACGCTCGCAGGAACCTGCCTGCCGTCGCGGAGCGCAGGCCGGAACTGCAAGGCGCGGCCGACCCGCGTGGCTGCGTGCTCGAAGATGCCCGCCGGCGTGCTGGTGAGGACCTGGACGTCTGTCGGCTTGCCCTCGGCGCTGACGGCGATCCTGATGGTCGTCCTGCCGGTGACCCCGCGCATGCGGGCGCGGCGTGGGTAGTAGGCGGACAGGTTGGGCGGCTCGATGACCGCGGGATTGCGATTGAGGCCGCGGCGCGGCGCGGGCTTCGGCTTGGACGGCGCAGGCCGTGGCTTGGGCGGCGGAGGCGGCGTGGGCCGGGGCTTCAGTTTCGGTGGCTCCGGCGGTGGCGTCACGGGCGGCGGCTCGGCGGGCCTCGCCATGACGGCCTCGGCCTCAAACAACGGGGTATCGATGGCCAGCGGCACGGCTTCGAGCTCCATCGGCGGGGGCGCCTCGTCCGGCAGGTCAGGGGGCGCGGTCTCTGGCAGAGGCGGCTCGGGCAACGGCGGCTCGACCTCCGGCTCCGGCGCGATCGTCTCCGCGGCGGGCTCCGGCTCCTCCAACTCGGCGTCTACCGGCTCGGGCTCGACGACCCGGAGGGGCACTGCCAGCACAGGGGGCACGGCCTCGCCACGCTCGCTGCGCCAGGCGAGCAGGAAGGCGACCATGGCGGCGTTGAGCAGCAGCGTGGCGGCCAGCGCGCCGCCATGGCGGACCCACGTGCCCCAGACCGGCCTCCGGCGCATCGGGCTGTCGTCCAGGATCGGCCTCACGGGCGTCCTCGCTCATCAGCGTCGCAGGGCAGCCACGTCCACATGCTCAGCGCCGGCGGCCTTGCAGGTGTCGAGCACGCGCAGGAGCAGGCCGGTGGCCACCTCCCGGTCGGCCTGGATGACGACGCGCCGCGCGCTCATGTCCTTCAGGGCGCTTTCGATCGGGCCCGGATCGTCGGCGGCGATACTGCGGCCCGCGACGTGGACGGTGCCGAGCTTGGTGATGGCCACGGGGAGGTAGCGGCTGGTCACCTGCGCGGCCGAGCGGCTCTCTGGGCGGTTGACCACCACGCCTGCGTCCTGCACGAAACTCGTCGAGACGATGTAGAAGATGAGCAGGATAAACACCATGTCGATGAGCGGGGCCATCTCGATGGTGGCGCCGGGACGGGAGCGGCGCCGTCCTGTCAGGACGCCTCGTCGCATGGCTCCTCCTTGCGGCGGGACGCCTTGGCGGCCGCGGCGAGCTGGGCGAGCCGCTCGAGGCGTCGCAACAGCACCCGCTCGGCGAGCAACCCCGGGGCGGCGATGGCCAGCCCGTACTGTGTGGTGAGCAGCGCCTTGCGGATGCCCAGGCTCATCTCTATTATGTAGCCACCCGCCAGAATGCTGTCAAACGTGTCGATCATCCCGGATACGGTGCCGAGCAGGCCCAGCAGCGGCGCGACGACGATGCAGGCGCGGATCAGGCCCATGCGCCGGAGCCCCGTCAGAGCGGCGAAGGCGCCCCCCCGACCGGCTGGCGAGGCGCGCTGCGCCGCTGCCGCGCGAAGCTGCGCGCCGATGGCCAGGTACCGCTCGACGATCAGGAAGCCGAGCACGAGGGCAACGGCGGCGAGCGCGATCATCGTCGGGCCACCGCTCGCGAGCCAGGCCCACGCCGCGTTCATTGCTCCTCCTCCGGCGCCACCGCGCCATCTTCGGCCTCGCCATTCCCTTCGATGCCGAAGGCTTGGATCGCGCAGTGCTCGAGCAGCGCCTCCCGCCGCTCGGCCCACCGCCGCAGCCACGCGTGGGCGAGGAGCAGCGGAATGGCGACCATCAGGCCGAGCTGGGTGGTGATGAGCGCCTCAGAGATGCCGCCCGAGAGCAGCCGCGGATTCCCCGTCCCTGCGGACGAGATGGTGTCGAACGTGGCGATCATGCCCGAAACGGTCCCGAGCAGTCCGAGCAGCGGCGCGACCCCCGCCATGGCGGCAAGCAGTGACAGGGAGCGCTCCAGCCGGGGCGCCTCCGCCAGGAGCGCCGATTCCATGGCGGCCTCCCGCTGCGCCTCGGGCTTACCGGCGGCGGCGATGCTGGCGCGCAGGACCCGCGCCCCTGGCGTCCTGGCTGTCCCAACGGCGGCTCGCGCCCCGTCGCGATCCCCCTCGGCGAGGCAAGCGAGGACACGCCCCGGCACCGCCACAGACGTCTGCGTGAAGGCCAGGAACACCAGCCGCTCGAGGATCAGCAGCAGCCCGAGCCCGCCCACGACGAGGATCGGGTAGACGAACAGGCCCCCCGCGCCAAGCCAACTGCGCAGGGTCTTGGGCTCGGCGGGCGCGCGGTCCCGCAGCGAGCCATCCACGTCGAGCGGCAGGCGGGTCATCGAGCCCCGTGCAGCGCCCTGCAACGCGGCGGCCTGCTCGGCGTTCAGGTAGGGGCCGACGACCCGCTCGCGACCGTCGGCGAGGGCTGCCAGCAGGCCACAGGTCTCGCGGGACGGCCCGCACGCATAGGCTGCGAAGTCGCCGAGCCGGAGTGTGGGCACGTCGTGCTCGCCACCGTCGCGCCCGACGACGGCCTTTGTCACGACGCTGACGGCTGCCGCCTGGTCGAGGGCCGCGAGACGCTGCTCGAAGCCCTTCCAGAGCGCCTGCTCGAGTATGCTGACAGGGCCGCTGGGGTCCACCGTCACGGCCGCGTTCTCGGCGGCCTGCTCGACGGCGCGGCGCGCCCGGTGCTCGGCGAGCGCCGCCTGGCGCCTGGACTCCGCCGCTTCGGACGCCAGCTCGCGCAGCGCCTCCTTGCCCTCCAGGGCCTTGGCGCGGGCAGCAGCGAGGTCATCGTATGCGCCCTGGAGATCGGCAGCCAACGCTTTCCGCTCCTCGAGCCTGCGCGTTCGGGCCGCGGCCAGCTCCCTTTCCGCACGTTCGCGAGCGGCCTTGGCGCGGCGCAGCAGCTCGGCAGTGGACAGGGAGCCCCCCAATGCCAGCCCAGCGCCGGCGAGCGCGACGAGCAGCGCGGCTGCCATAGCTGCCCAGCGGTAGACGGTGCCTGGCTCCATCGCTCTCATGGCGCCTCGATATGGTCTGCCGGCAGGAGAGCCCAGTCGGGCGCGGCACGGCCTTCGACAATGGCGAAAGCCCTCTGTATGGCCGCCTGGCCGCCCTTCGAGGCGGGTGTGAGCAGGAGGCGTCCCTGCTGGACGGCCGCCGTGCCGGCGCGTTCGCCGTCGAGGGTCGTCCACCACGCGGCGACGCCACCGATGCGGAGGAGCTTCACGGTGATCTCTCTGGCGACGAGCCTGCCCGTCACCACCTCGACCGCGGCCCTGCGAGCCTGGCGTCGGGCCTCGTCGAGCCGCTGCGCTGCCGCGGTCAGGCGCGCAGTAGGGTCTGTGATACGGGCCGCGCGGTCCACGGGCACGAGGCCGGGCAGGGTATTCTGGTAGCGCTTCGCCAGCGCCTTCTCCAGCCGGTCGGCCAGCGCGTCGAGCATGGCCTCGACCTGCTCGAGCCGCTGCTGGCTGGCCTTCAGGTCGCCGATCGGCTTGCGCAGCTCGACCGCCTGGGCGCCTGCCTCGGCGGCGCGCTTCTCGAGCTCCTCGGCCTCCCGCCGCACCGTATCCAGCAGGAGCCGGAGCCGTTGCTTCTCGCCGCGCCAGCTCTCCTCCTCGCGGAGGAGCTGCTCGCGCGCGGCATTCGCTGCATGCAGTTGCGCCATCGCCTGCTCCCCGACAGGAGCATCGCCACTGGGCTTGCTCGCCTCGCCTGCCCCCGCGGCGGCAGCGAGCGCGGCGACGGCCACCATGGCGTGGCGAAGCCGATTGGCGACTGGCCTGGCGTGCCTCATGGCGCGGCCTCCCGCGGCTTGAGGAATTCGACCCAGAGGCCGTAGTTGACGTCTGCGCCGGGCGGATGCGGCAGGTGGATGCGGACGTCGCGGATGCCGAGGTCGATCCCGACCCCCTGCTTCCCAGCCAGATCGAGGTCCTCGACGAGCTGCTCAGCCAGCGTCGGATAGACGGGAGCGAGGGTTCCCTCGGCGGCATGGATCATCCGCTCGGCGGCCCGCTTCAGCCTGGCATCGGCAGCGGGGATGCTCGGACTGGGGGAGGCAGGCCTGGGAGACGCGGCAGGCTCGACGCTTCGGACCGGCACGCAGCCCGACAGGCGGACGACGACGCAGGCGAGGAGCAGGATGCGCATGCGTGGCCTCCCTCACGCCTGGGCCAGGCGCCCCCGCTCGATCCGCAGGCTCTGGGTGCCGATGTCGAGGAGGGATGGGTTGTGGGTGACAAGCAGGATCGTCCGGCCGCGACGGCTCTCCTCGCGGAGGCAGTCGGCGATGATCTCCATGTTGTCGGCGTCGAGGTTCCCCGTGGGCTCGTCGGCAAGGATGAGCTCCTTGCCGCCGACGAGCGCCCTGGCGACGGCGGCCCGCTGCAACTCGCCGACGCTGAGCTCGGCCGGCAGGTGCCCGAGCCGATCCTCGATCCGCAGACGGTGGGCCAGCTCGCGAACGCGGCTGTCAGCATCGCGCTCGCCCTGAAGGGCGAGGGGAACGCGGATGTTGTCGTACACGGTGAGGTACGGCATCAGGAAGAACCGCTGGAACACGAAGCCGACGGTACGCTTGCGGTAAGCGTTCCGCCGCGCGGACGGCCATTCGTAGACATCTTCCTCATTATAGCAGATGCTGCCTGCGTCTGGGGGCAGCATGCCGCCGGCAATGAGCAGCAGCGTGCTCTTGCCACTGCCGCTCGGCCCGTGGATGACCACCAGGTCGCCCTGGTCGGCGCGACAGCTCACGCCGTCCACGGCGCGGACCTCCTGGCCCCCTCGCCGATAGGTCTTCCTGACGTCACGCAACTCGATCACGCCGGCTAGTCCTCGATCAGGATCGCGTTGGGGTCCATCCGCACGAGCTTGACCGTGGGCACGGCCGCGGCCACCACCGCCACAAGGCACGTCAGGCCGATCACTGGGGGAAGCTGCCCCCACACCACCGCCACGGGCCGCGTCTGGGAGACCAGCACCGGGGAGAGCAGCCACTGCGACAGGTGCGAGCCGAGCAGGAACCCCGCCAGCGAGGCAGCGAGCGCCACGGCCAGCAGCTTCGTCACGTAGAGGCCGACCACGTAGGCGTAGCGGGCGCCCATTGCCAACAGGATGCCCACCTCGCGACGGCGCTCGGCGACCTCCTGTAGCCCCGTCACGACGATCACCACCACCGTGATGCACAGGACGAGCAGCAGCAGGTACCGCAGGTAGCGGCTGGTGGTCTGCCGCGCGAGGGCGCGGCTCTGAGCGATGTCCATCCGCGTGACGGTCTGGAAGCCAGGGAACGAAGCGGCCATCAGCCTCTTGTGGCGGGCCATCACCTGTGGCAGCGTGCCGCCGTGCATGCACAGGAAGGCGAGGATCGCGTTGATCTCGCCCTGCCTGCCGAGCAGCGACTGGCAGTCGGCCAGAGGAAGGTAGACGCGGTAGTCGTCGAGCGTTCCCTGAGCCGGCAGTACCTCCGCGACCCGGAACTCGCGGGACAGGACCGTCGCCGCCTCCCCGACCGTCGCGCCCAGCGCCTTGGCCGCCGCGCTGCCCAACCGCGCGCTGCCGGGGGCGATGGCAGTCACCATGTTGGCCTTCTCCGCCGTCTCGTCGGCGCGAGCGACCGGCTCGATGCCGGTCAGCAGCAGCGTCCGCCCGCCTGCCTCGATGCGCGTCTGAAGGACGGACACATAGTACCGCGACGGCAGCCGGCTCTCCTTCGCCATTCGCTTCGTCACGTCGTCGCCGAAAAGCGGCTGCTGGCCGCTGCACAGGTAGGTGTCGAGCGGCTCGGCATCGGCGGGCAGGATGAGCAGGTTGTGGCCCATGCGCTTCATGATGAGCTGCATCGAGCGATTCGAGAAGCGCGCGCTGTTGCCCAGGTAGACGTAGAGCGACACCAGCGCAGTCATGGCGACCCACAGGAGCAGCGTGATGGGCCACTTGTGCCAAGCCTGATTTGCAACGATCCGCAGGAACATCGAGCTTGCGAGTCCGTCAAAAGGCCAAGCTACAGCCGACGTTGAACCGGCGGCCTTCGTCCGGCCAGCCGTTCACGGTCGAGTAGTGCTTGTTCGTGAGATTGTCCACACCGCAGTGCACGTAGTGCTCCCGCTGTTTGCCGAAACAGTAAGTGAGCCTGGCGTTCAGCTCAGTGAAGTCGCCGAGCGGGGCCGGGTTGCTCCCCCCGGGCAGGAACCGCTCGTTCTCGTAGTCGCCCACGTGCTTGGTGAACAGCGAGATGTCGATGGAGCTTACGGGCATGTACGAGATGCCGCCGCCGAGGATGATCTCGGGCACCTCGCGGTCGCGCTCCCAGTCGCCGCTGCGGTCATCCCGCGCGGTCATCGCGACGGCGTTGGCGAAGAGCTGGACGCCGCAGGGGAAGCGTTTCGAGTGAATGTCGAGCTCGACGCCGTAGCTGTGGCGGTCGTCGCTCTGGTAGAGGCCCACCCAGTCGCCCTCGGGCGTCGTGGCGCCGCGGACCAGCAGCGGCGTGTCCTGTTGCCGCACACAGAAGGCTGTCAACCCCACCTCGCCGAAGCCGTCCCACGCGCGCTTGACGCCGATGTCGAGCTTCGTCCGCGTCTCGGTGTCCGGGCGCGCGAGGGTCACGGCGTCCACCATGCCGGGCCGCGCGGCGATCTGCCCCCATGACAGGTTCGCGTGCAGCGACAAGGTGTCGGTGAGGTCGTAGGAGCCCCCGACCGAGACGGTGTGCAGGGGGTCCTCCCAGTCGTCCTCGACCTGCACGTTCCTCAGGCCGCCGCTGGCGCTGCCCTCGATGTTGAAGCCGCCGAACCTGGCGTAGTAGGTGCGCGAGAGGCGATAGCCGCCGGTCAGCCGCAGGCGCCCGAAATCGTGCTCGTCCACGACCACCCCCGAGAACGTCCGCAGATCGCCCTCGTTGCCGACGTAGAAGCGCTTGCCCGTCGGCGACGCCCACCGGTGGGCCATGCCGCCGAAACGCAGGCTGTTGGCCTCGCTCAGCCGCAGGGTCTGGATGCAGCGGATGCCATACTCATAGTCCTCCTCGAGCACGTCGCGGTAGGCGCCGGGGCCGACGCGATAGCCGTGGTAGCGCCGCTTGGCGAAGCTGGCGGTGACCTCCGTCGCAGCGCGGTCGCTGACCTCGTAGCGCGCCTTCCCCACCACGACGTAGGTGCGCATCGGGTCGAAGCTGTCCTTGCGAGTCTGGAGCGTGCCGCTGGCCGGCGGCTCCGCGAGCTGGAGCTCCCGGTCGCCGCAGATGGTGAACGCGCTCGCGCTGAGGGTCAGTTCCGGGATGTGGGTCGAGACCATGCGTCCGTAGAGACTGGAGACGTTCTCCTCCGCGTTCTCGTTGAACGGCCCGTCGGTGTGGCGGTGGCCGATGCCGATGGCGTAGGACAGGTCTTCGGTCAGCATGCCACCGTGGCTGAGGTGGGAGCGCCAGGTCTCGTCGCTGCCGTATTCCATGTCGAGCCGCGTCTCGGTCTCGCGGTAGGTGCGGGGCACGATGTTGATGACACCGACCATTCCGCCGGGGCTCAGGAGCAGCGAGCTCGCCGAGCGGAGCACCTCGATCCGCTCGATGTTCGCCGCGCTGAAGAAGTAGTTGGTTTCGAGGAACTCGCGGAACCACGCGCCGTCGATCGCCCAGTCGGGGTAGGGGTAGCGCTGGCCGCGGATGGAGAAGAACTCCTTGACCTTGCGGCCCCGCCGCTCCGTCCACGCGCCAGGGACATACTCCAGCGCGTCCACCGCCGAGTAGGCATCGAGCCACTCGATCTCCTCGCGCCCGACCAGGCTCGTCGCCGTGTCGAGCCCGGGCGACTCGGTCAGCGGGCGCTTGAAGGGATTGCGAGGCAGCGGCGCGACGAAGCGCGACCGCTCCCCCTGCTCCACTGGAGGCCCCTTCGCGGTGATGACGATCTCACGGCCCTCGCTGGCGCCCTTGACCGTCTTCCCTTCGCCGGGCGGCTGCGCTTCACCGCCCATCGCCAGACCCGTGACCATCATCCACAGCACCGCGCCCAGCCGGCCGCATCCGCCCTCGTGGCCCCACGCCATGGCTCACCCGCCTCCTTCCATCTGCTCCTGCCCAGTAGCTGACAGAGCCTCTCTCGCTGCCCTTGATGGCGCGCACGGCCCGCTCTCCGATGCCCTATACGCTCGGCCGGGCCTGTTCGGGACAGGCAGCCCTTTCCCTGCTGCGCACTGCTACCGTCTAGAGGAACTGGGCGGAAGGCCCTCCCCGAGATGCCGTCTGGTGACCCCGACCGGATTTGAACCGGTGTTCCAGGCTTGAAAAGCCTGTGTCCTGGACCTGGCTGGACGACGGGGCCTGGTGAGGGCGGGAGGACTCGAACCTCCGACCTACGGCTTAAAAAACCGTTGCTCTGCCGACTGAGCTACGCCCCCGACACCGGCGGGAGCCAACGCCTACAGTATACCAGAACTGGCGGCGGCAGGGAAGATGGGATTGGGCGAGGAGGTGTGGATGGGTGGATGAATGGATGGGTGGATGGATGGGTGGATGGATGGGTGGATGGATGGGTGGATGGATGGATGGGTGGACGGTGCAGGAGCGCTGGGCTGGGCGCCCCGCCTCTCAGCCAATCACTCAGTCATCCAGTATCCAGCATCCAGCATCCAG
>CAZDNN010000006.1:0-34118 GCA_964506385.1 uncultured Planctomycetota bacterium | reverse complement strand
GCTCTTCCGATCTCGTTGAAGTTGAGGACCGACAACAGGATGTTGCCGTCGGCGTCCACCACCATGCCGTCGGGGGTGTTGTTGCCCTCGGGCAGCACGATCATCTTCTTGGCCGGAGCGGGCGGCGCCGCCTGCTTCCCGCCCTCGGAGGGCGCCTGCTCGGTCTCGCACCCGAGGACAAGCACCATGGCCGCCAGCCCTATCCACGCGAACCGTCGCATCGCCTTCTCCTCACGCAAAGGGGACGTCCGCCCGCGCGCGGCGCCCGGTGCACCGCCCTCGCCAGGCCGGAATCGACGCGACGATGGTAGTGATGCCGCCCAGCGAAGTCAAGCGGCGATGGGCGGAAGCCTTCCTGCGCTTGCCTCGCAGGCTGGATTTCGGTATCCTGTGCCCTCGCGATCTGAGGGCGACCATGGAGGAGTCTGCGATGGACTTCGCAGGGAAGACGGCCCTGGTCACTGGCGCGGCAGGGGCCATCGGCAAGGCCATCGCCGCCGGCTTCATCGCCGGCGGCGCGAGGGTGTTCATCACCGATCTGAAGCAGGGCGGCGTTGACGCGGCGGTCGCCGAGATCGGCGGCGCCTGCCAGGGCCTGGCCGCCGACGTGACGAAGGAGGAGCAGGTCAAGGCGGCGGTGGGCGCCGCTGCCGCGGCCTTTGACGGGCGGATCGACATCCTCGTCAACGTCGCGGGGATCGTCGGCCAGGGCAAGGTCGAGGACCTGAGCGAGGCGGAGTGGGACGCCGTCTACGCGGTGAACTGCAAGGGCACGTTCTTCTTCATCAAGCACGTCGTGCCGCTGATGAAGGCGGGCGGCGGCGGGAAGATCGTCAACTTCTCTTCCAAGTCGGGCAAGACGGGCTCGGCGCTGATGAGCCACTACTCATCTGCGAAGGCCGCCATCATCGGCCTCACGCAGTCGCTCGCTTACGAGCTGGCAGGCGACGGCATCACCGTCAACTGCCTCTGCCCGGGGATCGTCCTCGAAACCGGCGTCTGGGACAAGGTCTCCGCCGGCTACGTCCAGAACCTCGGGCTGCCCGTGGACGAGGTCATCGCCAGGTTCACCGCCAAGGTTCCCCTCGGCCGCCTCGCCAGCGTCAAGGACGTCGTCGCCGTCACCCTCTTCCTTGCGAGCGACGGCGCCGACTACATGACCGGCCAGGCGATCAACGTCACCGGCGGACGGGAGATGCATTGAGGAGTGGATGATTGGATGGTTGGATGAACGGATGACTGGAGGAAGAGAAGAGGCCCCGGGCCCCGCCTCTATTCCCATCCATCCACCCATCCATTCATCCAGCTATCCGCCTCATCTGAAGGAGCAACAGCCATGTACACAAAGGCTCAAGTCCTCAAGGCCATCGACCACGCCGTCCTCAAGCCTGCCGCAACGGACGCTGACGTGCTGGAGAACGCGGCGCTGTGCGCCGAGCACGGCGTCGGCAACCTGTGCGTGAGGCCCACCGACGTGAGGGCCGCGGTCGAGGCGCTCAAGGACAGCAAGACGACAGTCGCCTGCGTCATCGGCTTCCCCCACGGGAGCAATCGCCCGGAGGTCAAGGCCCTCGAGGCCCGGCTCGCCATCGAGGACGGCGCCGACGAGCTCGACATGGTGATGAACATCGGCAAGTTCCACAGCGGCGACTTCGACCACGTCCGCCGCGACATCGAGGCCGTCGTCGCCGAGGCCAAGCCCAAGGGCGTGCTGGTCAAGGTGATCCTGGAGACCTGCTGGCTCACGCCCGAGCAGATCGCTCAGGCCTGCCGGATCGCCGAGGCCGCGGGCGCCGACTTCGTGAAGACCTCGACCGGCTTCGGCGACGGCGGCGCCACCCCCGAAGCCATCGACGTCATGGTCCAGACCGTCGGCGACACCATGGGCGTAAAGGCCGCTGGCGGCGTGCGCGGCTGGGACACTGCGGTCGCCTTCCTCGAGCAGGGCTGTACCCGCCTCGGCGCCGCCTCCGGCACGAGGAAGATCATCGAGGAAGCGCCCGACTCGGCGACCGACTACTGACAGGAAGGCGTATGGCCGAGACCATGCGAGCCATCATCTACCGCGGGCCGGGCGAGATCGCCCCCGAGACCGTGCCCGTGCCCCAGGCCGGCGACGGCGAGCTGCGGGTGAAGGTGGACGCCTGCGCCGTGTGCGGCACCGACCTCAAGTCCTTCGTGCACGGCAACCCGAAGATCGCGCCACCCCGGATCATCGGCCACGAGTTCACCGGCGTCATCGACACGGTCGGAGCCGGCGTCGAGGGCTTCGCAGTCGGCGACCGCGTGGTGATGGCCACCTCGGTCTCGTGCGGGGAGTGCGCCTACTGCGCGCACGGCTGGACGAACCTGTGCGTGGACATGGCGGCCATGGGCTTCAAGTACGAAGGCGGCATGGCTGACTTCACGGTCATCCCCGAGCGGGCCATCCGCAACGGCCACGTCATAAAGGTCCCCGCGGGGGTCAGGCCCGAGCACGCCGCGCTCGCCGAGCCGATGAGCTGCGCCGTCAACTCGTGCGAGAACAGCAGCATCCAGCCCGGCGACACCGTCGTCGTGGTCGGCGCCGGGCCGATGGGCATCATGAACGCCTGCATCGCCCGCGAGTTCGGCGCCGCGACGATCATCCTGGCCGAGATCAACGCGGCACGGCTCGCCATGTGCGAGCCCTTCGGCTTCGACGTGCTCGTCAACTCGGCCACCACCGACCTGGCCGGCGTGGTCAAGGCCGCCACGGATGGGCTCGGCGCGGACGTGGCGATCGTCGCCGCCCCCGCCGCACAGCCCCAGGAGCAGGCCATCGACCTCGTGCGCAAGCGCGGCACAGTGTGCCTCTTCGCCTCCCTGCCCAAGGGCAAGAGCGAGCTGACCATCGACAGCCGCCCGCTTCACTACAACGAGCTGCGGATGGTCGGCACGAGCGACTCGACGCCGGCCCAGGTCACCCGGGCCGTCGAGCTCATCGCCGGCGGCGGCCTGCCGATGGACAAGCTGGCCACCCACGTCCTGCCCCTGGACGACATCGCGCGGGCCTACGAGTTGATGAAGAGCGGCGAGTCGTTTCGGGTGGTCTTGACCCCGTGATCATAGGACCTATAGGACGTATAGGCCCTATAGGTCCTATCCGCGAGTGCTGGAGCGATGGGATGAACCTGCGTCTGACGAAGAAGGTCGCCCTGGTGACCGGCGCCTCCCGCGGCCTCGGCAAGGCCATCGCGCTGGGCCTCGCAGCCGAGGGCGCGAAGGTAGGGGTGAACTACCGCTCGAGCGCCGAGCGTGCCGAGGCGGTGGTGGCAGCGATCCGCCGCGACGGCGGCGAGGCCATCACCGTCTGCGCCCACGTCGGTGACGAGGCCGACGTCGCGCGGATGTTCGACGAGGTCGAGGCAACGCTCGGCCCCGTGGACGTGCTGGTGAACAACGCGGGCATCGCGCCGGCCTGCCCTACCGCCGAGATGCCGCTCGAGGTGTGGCAGGCGGCCTTCGAGGTCAACGTCCAGGGCACCTTCCTGTGCAGCCGCGAGATGGTCAAGCGCCTGCTTGCCGCCGGGCAGGTGGGCCGCATCGTGAACATATCGTCGCAGGCGGCCTTCCGCGGCTCACGCTCCGGCAAGACCGCCTACGACGCCAGCAAGGGCGCCATCATCTCCTTCACCATCTCCCTCGCACTCGAGATGTCCAAGCACGGCATCGCCGTGAACTGCGTTGCCCCCGGCCTGATGTACACGGAGATGCTCAAGGACACGATCGACGCGAACCGTGAGAAGTATGAGAGCCGCGTGCCGCTCCACCGGATCGGCACCGTGGAGGAGATAGCCAGCGTCGCCGTCTTCCTGGCCTCGGATCGGGCCAGCTACATGACCGGCGCGACGGTGGACGTGAGCGGCGGGCTGGCGATGCACTGACCCGTACCGCCGGAGCGGCGCCGCGGGCGCCGCAGGCGGTGCGATCGAGCTATAGAGGAGACTGAGGAGCACCCCAAGCGCGGCCGCGGGCTGCGTGGGATCGTGTGGTCACCCTTTCATTGGAGGCTGGGCAGATGGCGAAGATGTCCACGGAGGTACGCGTCAAGCTGAGCGCGATGATGGGCCTTCAGTACGCCATCCACGCTGTGTGGTTCATGCAGATGGCGGCGTACCTGAACAACGTGCTGAGTTGCACCGGCAAACAGATCAGTTGGGTGCAGAACACCGCGCCCCTGGGCGCGCTGCTCGCACCCATTTTCGTCGGCATGGTGGCGGATCGCTTCTTCGCCGGCGAGAAGCTCCTGGCCATCCTGAACCTTGTTGGCGGCGGCCTGCTCGTCTGGGCCTCGACGATCCGGGACCCGATGCTGCTCTTCGCCGTGTTGCTGGTTCAGCAGCTCTTCTACATGCCCACGTGGGCCATCACGAACTCGATCGCCATCGCCAACTGCGCAGACACTGAGAAGGACCTGCCGCCCATCCGCGTGTGGGGGTCCATCGGCTGGGTTGCCACGGCTTTGTTCGGCATCGTCGCCACCAAGGTCTTCAACACGCCGTGGGACGGCACTCACCTGCCCCTTATCGGCGCTGCGGTGCTCAGCGTTGTGGCCGGTCTCTTGGCGTTCGCGCTTCCCCACACGCCGCCGGCGGCTGCCGGCAAGAAGAGCTCCATCTCCGACATCCTGGGCCTCAAGGCCCTGGCGTTGATGAAGAACTCGAGCTTCGCCGTCTTCATCCTCGTCTCGCTCGTCGTGATGATCCCCTTCGCCGCCTACTGGACCTTCTTCAGCCTCTACCTGTCGTCGCTGGGGGTCGGCGTCATCACGGGTACGATGAACCTGGGGCAGGTCATCGAGATCTTCGTCATGTGGCTGCTGCTGCCCATCGCGCTCAAGAAGATCGGCGTGAAATGGACGCTGGTCGTGGGGGTCCTGATCCTGGGCCTGCGCTACCTGATGTTCATGTTCGGCAACGGCGACGAGATGATGTTCCTCAACTACGGGGGCATCCTCGTCCACGGCTTCATCTTCTCGTTCTTCTTCGTGACGGGGTACATCTACGTTGACCGGGTCGCGCCCAAGGAGATTCGCGCTCAGGCGCAGGCGCTGATCATGCTCGTGACCTTCGGCGCCGGCATGCTGCTGGGCAACTGGATCAACGGCGAGATCGTTGACGCCAATGCGATCCTCGGCGAAGAGGTCGCTGCGGAGTACAAGATCCCCGCTGCCGTCCCAACCGACGCCACGCTCGCCATCGAGGGCGCTGAGGTCTCGGACACGGTGGTCTACGACCGCGCTCTGAGCGCCAACGAGTTCGCCCTCCTGGTCGCGGAGCAGCAGGGGAAGACTGTCCTCGCCGAGCGCCTGAAGAAGGAGTTCGGCGGCGAGGTCGACCTCGCCAAGGGCAAGCTCTCCGGCCCGCCCGCCGAGGTGAAGGCGTTTACCTTCTCCACCTGGCTTACGCTGCCTAAGCCCAAGGAGGGCGAGGAGAAAAAGGAGTTGAGCGGCGCGATCTTCAGGGTCGGCGAGGGCGACGCTGCCATCGAGCTGGCCCTCGACAAGGGTCGGCTCAGCTTCCAGGCCGGCAAGGCCAAGATGACCCAGCCCAGCCCGCTCCCCACCGGCGACAAGGTGCACGTCGCGGGGACTTTCGACGGCAAGCTCCTGAAGCTGTACACCAGCGGCAGCATCTACATGCGGTGGAACTGGCGGACCGTGTGGACCTATCCGGCCGCCATCTCCGGCGTCCTGCTGCTCCTCATGGTCCTCTTCTTCAAGGTCCCGCCGGCGAAGCAGGAAGAGGAAGAGGCTCCAGCGGCTGAGGAGCCCGAGGCCGACGCCGTTGCGGCCGAGGCCGAAAACGACGAAGGCCAGGGTGGCGAAGGCGACGCCTGAGCCCGACCTCGCCTCGAGCGAATGCGAGCGACCGGAGGGCGCGGACGGCCTGTTCGCCCCTCCGGCCGCCTTTCCCTCTCCCGCCAGCCGAGGAGGCCGACCATGCCGAAGTACCTGCTCGGGACCGACAACGGCTGCACCATGTCCAAGGCCGCCCTCTTCACGCCGGACGGCCGCGAGATGGCCGTGGCCTCGCAAAAGACGGAGACCCTGACGCCCAAGCCGGGCCACCTCGAGCGCGACGTGCCGGAGATGTGGCGGTCCACCGCCGCCGCGATCCGGCAGGTCATCGCCGAGGCAGGGATCGATCCCACCGACATTGCCTGCGTCGCCTGCGCGGGCCACGGCAACGGCCTCTACCTCATCGACCAGGCAGGGGAGCCCGTCCGCAACGCCATCATGTCCACCGACTCCCGCGCGCGCGACATCATCGACGAGTGGACCGCCGACGGCGTCGGCGAGCGGGTCCGGCCCAAGACCGCGCAGGCCATCTGGCCCGCACAGCCCAACGCCCTGCTCCTATGGCTCAAGCGCCACGAGCCCGAGGCCATCGAGCGCGCCCGATGGGTGCTCATGGCGAAGGACTACATTCGCCTCAAGCTCACCGGCGAGGCCGCCGCCGAGCTGACGGACTTTTCGGGCACGAGCCTCATCAGCGTGGTCGATGAGGCCTACGACGACGAGGTGCTCGAAGCCTTCGGCATAGGTGACCTGCGAGACCTCCTGCCGCCGCTCGTGCGCTCGGCCGACATCTGCGGCAAAGTGACGGCCCAGGCCGCGGCCGAGACGGGCCTCGCCGAGGGCACGCCAGTCGCCGGCGGTCTCTTCGATATCGACGCCAGCGGCCTCGGCTGCGGCATCCTCGAGCCGAGCCAGCTCTGCATGATCGCCGGCACCTGGGGCAACAACCAGTACATCGCCCCGCAGCCCGTCCTCTCCCCCGACGTCTTCATGTCCACCTGCTACGCCATCCCCGGCTTCTACCTCATGCTCGAGGGCAGCGCCACCTCGGCGAGCAACCTCGAATGGTTCGTCACGGAGTTCTTCGACGCCGAGCGTGCCGCCGCCGAGCAGCGGGGCAAGAGCGTCTACGAGCTGACCAACGGACTCGTCGCCGCGTCCGCCCCCGACAGCACCGTGCTCTTCCTGCCGTTCCTCTACGGCTCCAACGTCAGCCCCGACGCCAAGGCGGCGTTCATCGGACTCAACGGCTGGCACACCCGGGGGGACGTGCTTCGCGCCATCTACGAGGGCGTGGTCTTCGGCCACCGCACCCACGTCGAGCGGCTGCTCAAGGTCCGCCCGCGGCCCGAATCCGTCAGCCTCACTGGCGGCGCGTCGCGGAGCGAGACGTGGGCGCAGATCTTCGCCGACATCCTCCAGATCCCCGTCGAGGTCCCCGAAGGCACCGAGCTCGGCGCACTGGGCGCCTGTATCTGCGCCGCCGTCGCCGCGGGCCTCTACGGCAGCTACGCCGAGGCCGTCGGCGCCATGGTACGCTTCGACCGCCGCCTGGAGCCCGACCCGGCCCTCAAGAACCTCTACGACACCAAGTACGCCCGCTACCACCAGGTCATCGACGCCCTCGACCCCGTCTGGCCCGACCTCGGCTGACGGCCCCATAGCAGTTCCTGAGGATCCAAGGTTGTTCAGAATCGCCACTGCCGCTGCCTTGTTGGCCGCCGCCGTGTGTCCGGCTTTGGCCGGCAAGCGCCCGGACCCGCCGTACTTCGTCAGGAAGAAGACCTGGCAGGACACGCTTCTCGCCTCGCGCGAAGCCCTGATGCACCACGAAGCCGAGGAGGCGAAGCGCCCCGACGCCACGCCGAAGAAGGGGCCTGTGGCCCTGGGCACCTGGTACGTCATCGAGCCCTTCTACGCACCAGAGGATAAGAAGGTCTTCGGCTACGCCTTCCCACCCGAGAAGGAACTGGCGCGCGAAGGCGGCGACGTCAAGGCGGCCCTGGCCAAGTCCTACGGCAAGCTTAGCTGGAAGCCGCGGCCCGACCTCCAGGACGGCGTCGTCCACGGGCTCCGAGCCGGCGGAAACGGCGCCAGCTACCTCTGCCGCACCCTCACGGCCGCCAAGCCCACGACGATCACCGGCTTCTTCGGCGGCGACGACGGCATCCTCATCTGGCTCAACGGCAAGCTCGTCTACTCAGAGCCCGGCCCCCGAGGCATCGCGCCCAACCAGGACAAGGTCAAGCTCCGACTCCACGCCGGGGCTAATCATCTGCTGCTCAAGATCCCCAACTACGGCGGCCGCCACGGCTTCTACTTCCACACCAGGCCCAAGCCCGTCGGCGGCAAGGACACGGCCCGGAACAAGGCCCTCGACGAGCTCTGGAAGCACCTCGACTACGTCTACCGCAAAGAGACCATCGTCAAGCACGAGATGGCCTGCGAGCGCCGCGACCGCATCTGGGACGCCGCCTGGACGCCCGGCAGCTACCGCGAGCTTGCCCGGCGCTACGCCAAGGCCGTTCGCGTGCCCACCCTCGCCCGCGAGGCCAGCGCCCTCGCCGCTCGCTGCAAGACCCTTGCCGACCTCGGCAAGGTCCGCGCCGTCTACTACCGTGGCAAGCGGATCGAGCAGGCCACCGCGCAACTCAAGGATGTGAATTTCGAGGCCATCCGCCTCGCCATCGCCGACCTCTCGGCCACCTTCCCAGAGCACTACACCAAGGGCGAGACCTGCCTCGCCCGCGCCGATGCCCTGGAGAAGAAGCTGCGCGCCCTGAGGCCCGCCGCGGAGAAAGGCGACGCCGCCGTCATCGAGAAGCTCGCCGCCCTCGGCGATGAGGTCGCCAGCCTCCGCCGCGAGGCCCTGCTGGCCAATCCCCTGCTCGACTTCGACCGCATCCTGCTCATTCGCCGCCGCTTCGGCGACAGCGCCCGCAAGGTCATCAGCCGCTCCCTCGGCATGCCCTCGCTCAACTCCCACGTCCACACCGCCATCTCGAACTACGTTAACGGCTGGGACAACGAGATCGCCATCCTGAGCGACCTGCGCGGCGAGGGCAGGCTCCAGCCCGTTTTCAAGCCCGAGGGCCGGCGGATGGTCTGCGACGTCGATCTCCACTTCGACGCCGACCGCATGCTCTTCTCGATGCCCGGCACCCACAACATGTGGCAGATCTTCCAGCTCACCCTCGCCGACAAGAAGCTCGAGCAGCTCACGCCCAGGAATCTCCCCGACGTCGATCACTTCGACGCCTGCTACATGCCCAACGGCCGCATCGCCTTCACCTCCACCGCCGGCTTCCAGGGCCTCCCCTGCGAATACGGCGGCAAGCCCATGGCACAGCTCTTCCTGATGGACGCCGACGGAGGCAATATCCGCCAGATCACCTTCGAGCAGGACAGCGACTGGTGCCCGACCATGAAGAACGACGGGCGCCTGATGTACCTGCGCTGGGAGTACACCGACACCCCCCACTACTTCACCCGCATCCTCTTCCACTGCAACCCCGACGGCACGGAGCAGATGGAGCTCTACGGCAGCAACTCCTACTTCCCCAACGCCTTCCTCTTCGCCCGCCCACTGCCCGACCATCCGAGCCGCGTGGTCGGCATCGCCGGCGGGCATCATGGGATCAGCCGCTCCGGCCGCCTGCTCATCCTCGACCCCGCGCTCGGACGCCACGAAGCCGACGGCGTCGTCCAGGAGATCCCCGGCCGCGGCAAGCCCGTCGAGCCCATCATCCGCGACCGGCTGGTGGACGGCGTCTGGCCGCAGTTCCTCCACCCCTATCCGCTCAGCAGCAAGTACTTCGTCGTGTCGGCCAAGCTGCGGCCTGACTCGCTGTGGGGCATCTACCTCGTCGATGTCTTCGACAACATGACCCTCATCAAGGAGGTCGAGGGCGAGGCCCTCCTCGAGCCCCTGCCCTTCCGCAAGACGGCCCCGCCGCCCGTCATCCACGACAAGGTGGACCTCCGGCGCAAGGATGCCGTCGTCTACCTCACCGACGTCTACCGCGGCAACGGCCTCGCCGGCGTGCCGCGGGGCGCCGTGAAGCGGCTGCGCCTGTTCGCCTACCACTTCGCGTACAACAAGCGTGGCGGCCACTCGAGCGTCGGCATCGAGAGCAGTTGGGACATCAAGCGCGTGCTCGGCACGGTGCCCGTCGAGGCCGACGGCTCCGCCTCCTTCCGCATCCCGGCCAACACGCCCATCGCCGTCCAGCCGCTCGACGCACAGGGGCGGGCGCTCCAGCTCATGCGAAGCTGGTTCGTCGGGATGCCAGGCGAGATCGTCTCGTGCGTCGGCTGCCACGAGATGCAGGCCGACGCCCCGGTGAACCTCGACCTGCTCGCCCTGCGGCGCGCCCCCTCCGAAATCGAGCCGTGGTATGGCCCGCCGCGCCCCTTCGGCTTCGAGACCGAGGTCCAGCCCGTCCTCGACCGCTACTGCATCGCCTGCCACAACGGGGAGAAGCCTGCCGGCGGCAAGCGGCTGCCGGACTTCACGGACAAGACGATGACCTTCGACGAGCGCGACAGGAAGCGCCGCGGCGGCCGGTTCAGCGCCGCCTACGCCGCGCTCCAGCCCTATGTCCGGCGCCAGGGTCCCGAGGGCGACTACCACATGTGCGAGCCCATGGAGTACCACGCATCCACCAGCGAGCTCCTCCAGATGTTCGAGAAGGGCCACCACAACGTCCGACTCGACCGCGAGGCCATGGAGCGGATCTACACCTGGATCGACCTCAACGCGCCCTACGTCGCCCACTGGGCGCCTCCCGAGTGGCGCGGCGAGGACCAGCGCCAGCGTCGTCTCGAGCTCGCCAGGCGCTACGCCAACGTCGATACCGATCCCGAGGCCGAGTACCACACCCGCGTTGAGGCCCTCAGCAAGCAGGGCCCCATCGCGCCCGTCAAGCCAGCGCCCACGCCGCACTTCGCGGTCCGCATTCCACAACTAGCCGGCTGGCCCTTTGACGCCGCCGAAGCGAAAAGGCGCCAGGCCGCCGCCGGCGAGCAGACCCAACGAACCATCGATCTCGGCGGCGGCGTGAAGATGGAGATGGTGCTCATCCCCGCCGGCGAGTTCGTCATGGGCGATCCCAACGGCTACGCCGACGAGCGGCCGCTCGGCCGGGTGACGATCGCCGAGCCCTTCTGGATGGGCGTCACCGAGGTCACCAACGCGCAGTTCGCCCGCTTCGACCCCATCCACGACAGCCGCTACATCGACCGCGCCGGCAAGGACCATGCGAACCGCGGCTTCCCGGCCAACGACCCCGGGCAGCCGGTCATCCGCGTCACCTGGCAGCAGGCCATGGCCTTCTGCCAGTGGCTCACCAGCAGCAGCGGCGAGCAGGTCTCGCTGCCCACCGAGGCACAGTGGGAGTGGGCCTGCCGCGCCGGGACGGCCACCCCGCTGTGGTACGGCGGCGTGGGGGCCGACTTCGCCCGCTTCGCCAACCTCGCCGACGCGTCGGGCGGCAAGCTCCGCACGACGCCCTTCCCCACCATAGGCAGCGTCAACGACCGCCAGGCCTACGCCCAGAGCTGCGGGGCTTACGAGGCCAATGCGTGGGGGCTCAAGGACATGCACGGCAGCGTGTCCGAATGGACTCTTTCGACCTACAGACCCTATCCGTACGTCGCCTCCGACGGCCGCAACGATGGCGCACCGGAGGGGCGTAAGGTTGCCCGCGGGGGCTCCTGGCGCGACCGCCCGCACCGCGCGCGCTCCGCCTTCCGCCTGCCCTACCAGCCCTGGCAGCCCGTCGTCAACGTCGGCTTCCGCGTCATCTGCAAGGTCGAGCCGAAGGTCGCCGCTCGGAGCACCGACGCAGCCCGATGACCAGCAACCAGCCCATCCTGTCGGTCGAAGGCATCTCGAAGAGCTACGCAGGCAAGCGTGTGGTGGACCGCGTGTCGTTCGAGGAGCGGCGAGGCAGCATCCTGGGCATTGTCGGGCCGAACGGCGCGGGGAAGACGACTGTCATCCGCATCCTGATGGGCATCGTGCGGCCCGAGGAGGGCCAGGTCAGCGTGCTCGGCGCCAGGTCCGCCGCGGCCATCCGCCAGCGGGTCGGCTACCTGCCCGAGGAGCGCGGCCTCTACCAGAAGCAGACGGTCCGCCGCGTGCTCCGCTACTTCGCCGCGCTCAAGGGCGTGGACCGCCGGACCGCCGACCAGCGGATGGACCGCTGGCTCGAGCGACTCGGCGTGCCCGACGTCGCCGCGATGAAGGTCCAGGATCTCTCGAAGGGGATGCAGCAGAAGGCCCAGCTCGCCGCCACCGTCCTCCACGACCCCGATCTGCTGCTGCTCGACGAGCCGTTCGCAGGTCTCGACCCCGTCTCGCGCCACCAGCTTCGCAGCCTGCTCCGCGAACTGGCCGACGAGGGCAAGACGCTCCTGCTCTCCTCCCACGACATGGCCGAGGTCGAGGCCCTGTGCCCGCAGGTCGTCATGATCCACCTCGGGCGGGTCGTCCTCCGCGGGCGGGTGGACGCCATCAGGCGGGAGCAGGGCGAGCACGCGGTCCTTGTCCGCGGCGAGGGCGACCTGGCGGCGGTCGAGGGCGTCATCACCGTCGAGCCCGACGCTCGCGGCCTCAAGGTCCACCTCGCCGACGGTTGCAGGCCCCACGACTTCCTGGCCCGCGCACTCGCCGCCGGCGCGACCATCGACCACTTCGAGGTCGCCCTACCATCGCTCGAAGACGTCTTCGTCAGGCTGGTGAAGACGGGAGGGAGGGAGGAGAGGCGGGATGCGTGATACGAGCCATAGGGCCGTGGCGACGCAGACGACGCCGGCGAAGGGCGCCGCCCAGTCCCATCCGAACTGCCATGGCCCGGCGATGCGGGCGAGCACCCAGAAGGGCGAGAGGGCGTAGAGCCACGTGAGCTGGCTCCTCAAGTGGTCGCCGACGACGAAGGCCGCCACCGGCACACCCGCCCCCAGAAGCCCCACCAGCAGCCAGTACCAGGACCTGAAGCGCCCGCCCCGGTCGGCCCGGAGGTAGCCGGCGACCCCGAGCGCCACGGCCAGCAGGTAGCCCTGGCTCGCCGCCACCGACGCAGCGTCCACGTCGCTAACCCACCACGCGACGACCACCACGGGCGCCGCCATCGCCCACAGCAGCACCACGGCGGGCGTGCCAACGCCCTGTCCTTCCCCACTCGCCAGCGGGGTGCCGACCAGCAGCACGAGCAGCTCGGCGCCTGCCACCAGCCCGTACATCCCCGCCAGCGCGAAGGGCGTGACGTAGTCGGCGCGCTGCACGCCGACACCGAGAGTCGCCACGACTGCCAGAGCAAGGAAGATCGCCCAGGGGATCAGGAGGCGTTTCGGAAGGAGCGGGGTGTCCGATGCCAAATGCCAGATTCCAGATGCCAGATCGCGGACCGCTTGCTGGCCGCCCGGCAGTCGGTCGCGGGTAGTGGCGCGCGCACGCCGCGGCGCCTCAGGCATCCATTCTAGATCGGCGAGCGAGAATCGGCAATCGGCAATGGCTCAGCGGGTCAGATGGTAGGAGGACTTGCGTCGGAGGAAGGCCGGGACGTCGAGGTTCACGCCTTCGTAGAAGCTCAGGTCCTCGTACTGCCCAGCGGCGGCGAGGGGGTCATCCTGCGGCATGGGCGGCTGGATGCCGGTGACGATGAGTGTGGCGCGGACCTCGTCCGTATCGCCGCCGACGGTGCTCAGGCCGACCTGGACGGGCGCCTGTCCGACGAGATGGGCCACGAGCTCGGTGGCGGCGTGCACGTCCTGGAGGCTGAGGCTCGTGCCGCCGCGCAGGTTGAGGATCGCCGCGGAGGCCTGCTGGCAGGCTTCCTGCGTGAGGAACGAGTTGGCGCAGGCGTCGCGGATGGCCTCCTCGACCCGCTGCTCACCCCGGCCCACCCCGACGCCAAAGGCCCCCCGCCCCGCGTCGGCCAGCGACCGCCGCATCTGCGCCGGGTGCAGCCCCACGCACGAGCCGTCCGCCAGCGTCTCGAGCAACTGGGCGAGCGCGGCCGCCGTCTTCGCCTTCAGGCACTGCAGGCTCTCGTTCACCGGCAGGCTCGCGTCGCAGACCTCGGGCAGCGGGCGGTTGGGCACGGTGAGCAGCAGGTCGGCCGCCTGCCCTAGCTGTCCGAGCGCTCTCTCGGCCATCTCGCTCCGCGCGGCGCCCTCGAAGGCGAAGGGCTCAATGGCGACGGCCACGGTCCGCACGTCGGCGTCCTTGAGCTCCCTCGCCAGCGTCGGCAGCACGATGGCCCCCGTCTGCCCGCCGACGGCGCCGATGAGGACGACGATGCTGTAGCGCCCCTCGACCGCGGCCGTCAGGGTCTCGACCGCGGCCCCGGCCGCACGGTGCATCGCCTCCGGCGACATATCGTCCGTGTCGTCGGCGTCACCCAGGAGACAGATCGTCTCGCTCGCATCGTAGCGGGCGAGTGCCCGTGCATCGAAATCCAGCAGGTGCCGCGCCGCCGGGCACTGCTCGGCCAACTCGCAGCCGATCCCGCCGACGCCAATCAGGAGCAGGCTCGCAGGACGGGTCTCATCGTGGCTCATCGGGCTTCCTTCTCAATCGGCACTCGGGAATCGGCAATCGCCTAGAGCCAGCTCGCGACCCTGGAGAACAGCCGCCGCAGCCCCGTGTCCTCGAAGCGGCGGTCGAGCGCCAGCTCGCGGTGGGTGCGGCCCCGCAGTACGGTGCCGAGGACGACGGCGTGGCTGGGATCGGCCTCGAACTGGCTGAGCGTGGTGTCGAGCGCCACGCATCCGAAGCGGACGGGGCGCCGCAGCGTCCGCTCGGCCATCGCCAGGGCGCCCTCCATCCGGCAGTAGCCCCCGGTGATGACGGCCCGGGCTGTGGAGGCCCAGGCGTAGCCGCTGCGGCCCAGCTCGCGGAGCGCCAGCTCGAAGATCTCCTCGACCCGCGCCTGCACGATCAGGCCCGCCCGCCACAGGGGATAGGTCTGCGTGCCCGAGCCATCGGCCAGCGGGACCTCGATCCGTGCGCGCTCCGCGCCCCGGCGCGGCCGCCGCGACGACGGGATGCCGTGCTCACGCTTGAGCCTCTCCGCCTCGGCCACCGAGGTGTTGAGCCCGATGGCAAGGTCGTTGGTGATGTGCTGGCAGCCGATTGGCAGCACGCGGGAGAAGCGGGGGTAGCCGCCGCAGTAGAGCGCGATGGCCGTGGTGCCGGCACCGACGTGGATGTGGACGGCGCCCAGGCGCTTCTCCTCCGCGGTGAGCGCGGCCTCAGCCGCGGCCATGGGGCCGAAGACGACCCGCTCGCAGGCGTACCCAGCCTGGCGAGCCACCTGCTCGGCGTTCCGCTGCGCCGAGAGGGAGTCGGTGACGATGTGGACCTCGGCCTCGAGGCGGGCGCCCACGAGCCCCACGGGGTTGTGAATGCCCCGCGCGTCGTCCACGGCGAAGCCCTGGGTGTAGACCTCGGCCACCACGCGGTCACTCGGCAGCGAGATGCGGCGGGCGGCAACCAGCGCGCGCCGCGCGTCGGCCCCGCGCACCACCTTGTCCTCGTGGGTGATCCCGATGCAGCCCCGGCTGTTGAGCCCCCGCGCGTAGGGCGTCGCGACCGCGGGCAGCACCGACAGCACGTCCACCCCGGCCCGCGCCGCGGCGTCGTCGATCGCGGTGTGGACGCATTCGCTCGCCTGCGCCGCATCCACGATCAGGCCCTTGACGATGCCCACCGACGGCACCTCGGCATAGCCTTCGAGGATCAACTCGCCGTTGGGCCGACAGCAGGCGACGGCGCAGCGCACCATCGAGGTGCCGAGGTCGAGGCCGATCAGGTGCTCTTCGTTCGTTCTGCCCATACCGCGTGGCTCCTGGGGCTCGGGAACGGGATCGCGTGTGGCGGGCCGGCGGTCACTGCCTGGCCAGCTCGCCGTCGTCAGGGAAGCGCAGGTCAATGCTGGACGAGCTGCCCACTGCCTGCGCGAGAAAGCGGCGCAGCCGCGCCAGCTTCGCATGAGCCGGCGGCTCGCCGAACTTCCGTGTGTCCGGCGGCCGCCCCCAGTTGATCCGCACCCGCTGACGGGTGAAAAGCTGGATCTCGCTGCGCAGGGGATCGACCCCACCATCGAGATTAGCTACGTCGATGACGTGGATCTGCTTGAGCACCGACGGGTCCCCGGCCAAGGTCGTCAGCACCGATGCCGCGGCCGTCACCCGCCGATCTGCCCACCGGGTGCCGGCCGGCGGCGGGTCGCTGCGAACGCCGAACACCAGTGGCAGCGGCCTGCCGGCGTGGTCCCACTTGTGGTAGGCCAGCGGCAGGCGGATGGCATTTGTGTCGATGGCGTGGGAGGCGCCCGGCAGGCGCACAAACGCCGCCGGCTGCCGCAGCTCGAGCTCCACGCGCAGCTCGTTGGGGAACCGCTTCTCCACCTTGAGCACACTGGCTACCCACGGGCAGCGGGCGTAGGCCGCGGCCACCTCACGGGTAAGGGCGGGGTCGAAGATGCTGTAGGACTGGCGCGGGAACGCGACGGCCGCCAGATCGTCGGCACACCATGCCGGCGCCTTGGCACGGAAGCGGCCGGGATAGACGCGGAAGCGGGGCATCCGACCCACGTACTCCCTCGCCGCCCCTGCTCCCCACAGCGCAGCCACCCCCAGGCCGATCAGCAGGGCGCCGCGCAGGCCGAGGGCCGTGGCGCCCGTCCGCACGTGGACGCCGGCCCAGCGCGCCGCGGCGCGCAGCCGCGGCCAGCGTCCCCCTCTCGTCTTCCGTCTGGCAGCCATTCAGACCTCGATCGCCAGCGTGTCGGGCGTTCCCATGCCCAGCGCCAGGCAGACGGCGTGGGCACACAGGTCGGGGAAGCTGATCCCCGCAGCACGGGCCGCCTCGGGCAGCAGGCTAGTCGCCGTCATCCCGGGAATGGTGTTCACCTCGAGCACGTACGGCACGCCGTCCTGCCCGAGCCGCATGTCGACGCGGGTCAGGCCGCAGCAGCCCAGGCAGTTATGGGCGGCCAGCGCGGTCCGCTGCACCTCCTCCGCCACCTCTGGCAGCAGGTCGGGATCGACCTCATGGCCGGCGGCGCCGGGCTCGTACTTGACGCGGAAGTCGAACAATCGGGTGCGGTAAGTCAGCTCGATGATGGGCAGCGGCCGGTCGTCGAGGATGCCGACGGTCAGCTCGCGGCCGTCGATGTACTGCTCGGCGAAGGCACGGTGGTCGTACTCGAAGGGCTTGAGCAGATTGGCCGCGAGCTCCTCCTCGTCGCAGCAGATGACCACGCCCAGGCTCGAGCCCTCGCGAGCCGGCTTGAGCACGACCGGGAAGCCGAGGGACCGGACGACCCGCAACTTCCGCGCTTCGGGCCAGTCGATGCCTATCTCGGCGGACTCCGGGGTGGGGATGCCGGCGCCGCGGAAGCGCTCCTTCGCAGCCACCTTGTCCATCGCCAGCCGGCTCGCCTCGACGCCCGAGCCCGTATAGGGCACGCCCATAACGTCGAGCACAGCCTGGATGCCGCCGTCCTCGCCGAAGGTCCCGTGGAGGGCGATGAAGGCCACGTCCATCCGCTCCGGCGTGAGCTCGCAGAGCGGCACGCCGCGGATGTCGATGAGCTCGACGGGGAAGCCCGCCGCCTCGAGCGCCTTGCCTACCGCCGTACCCGTGACCAGCGAGATCTCCCGCTCGGACGAGATCCCCCCATAGAGAACACCCACGCGCGGCTTGTCAAGCTCGGCCATAGTCACCACTCCTTTCTTCGCCGTTCGGCAGGCCCTGGGCACCCTGAGCCCGCCGAGGGGCGTCGTCCCAGATCTCGATCTCGAGCTCGAGGTCGATCCCGTGCTCCGCCGACACGCGCTGGGCGACGAGGTCGATCAGGCGGAGGATGTCGTCGGCCGTAGCGCCGCCACGGTTGACGATGAAGTTCGCGTGCTTGTGAGACACGGCCGCGCCGCCGACACGGGTGCCCTTCAGCCCGCATTCGTCGATGAGCTGCCCGGCGCTCTTGTCGCCGGGCGGGTTCTTGAACACGCAGCCTGCGCTCCAGGCCCGCGTCGGCTGAGAGGCGCGTTTGCGGGCCAGGATCTCCCGGCGGCGCTGCTCGATCGCGCGGCTCGAGCCGCGGTCGAGCTCGAACGTGGCTGACAGCAGCAGCGGGCGCCCGCCCCGCAGCCGCGAGCCGCGGTAGGCCAGGCCCAGCTCCCCGGCGCTCACCCCATGGGGGCGCTGCCCCGGGAACGCCACGACGGCGCTCACCAGGTGATCGGCGATCACCCCGTCGCGCCCGCCCGCGTTCATGGCCACCGCGCCGCCCACCGTGCCAGGGATCCCGGCCAGAGGCTCCAGGCCGGCCAGGCCCCACCGCTCCGCGCGGCGCACGAGGGTCGTCAGGTCGTACCCCGCGCCCACCTCGAGGCGGCTCCCGCTGCGGCTGAACAGGTTGAGCTGCCGCGTGGACAGGACCGCCCAGTAGTGCGGGCCGTCGGTCACCAGCGTGTTGCACCCGCGGCCGAGCACGCGAAGCCGGAGGCCAGCGTCCAGGCAGCGGTGATAGATCACGTCCACCTCGTCCCAGTCGCGGGGCTCGAGGAAGTAGCGGACGGGGCCGCCGACGCGGAACGAGGTGTGCCGCGACATCGGCTCGTCGGTGCGGCAGATCTCGGCAAGGTCGCTGAACCGTCTCATTCCTGCTCTCGCTTCCTCAGTGCGTCCAGGAGCTGCTCGCCGACTTCGTGCACGTCTCCGGCGCCGATGGTCACCACCGTGTCGCCGGCCTGCACGAGGCCGAGGAGGTGGGCGACCGCGGCGGCCTTCCCCTCGACGGTCACGACCTCGACCCGCCCGTGGCGGCGGACGGCGGCGGCGACGAGCTCGCAGGTCACGCCATCTATGGGCGCCTCGCCCGCCGCGTAGATCGGCAGCACGACGAGATGGTCGAGGGCGTCGAAGCAGCCGCCGAACTCCTCGGCAAGGTGCTGCGTGCGGGTGTAGCGATGGGGCTGGAACACGCCGATGAGGCGCCCGCCGGCGAGCTGCCGCGCCGTCTCGAGGGCGGCGCGGATCTCGGTCGGGTGGTGCGCATAGTCGTCCTTGACCGTCACACGGGCGACGGTGCCCTTGTCCTCGAGGCGCCGGCCCACGCCCTCGATGTGGCCGAGCGAGGCACGAAGGGCGTCGTCGCCGATGCCCAGCGCGGCGGCCAGCGCCACCACAGCCAGCGCGTTCGCCGCGTTGTGGCGGCCGGGCACGTTCACCCGCAGGCCGGCGAGCAGGCCGCCGGGCCGCTGGACGTCGAGGATGGACCCGCAGCCGTCTATCCGCAGCGCCTGGCCGCGCACGTCCGCACCATCGCCGAAGCCGTAGGTCAGGTACTGCCCTTCGTAGGCGTCGCGCGTGGCCAGCGCCGCGTGATTGTCGGCGCAGACGATGAGGCAGCCGTCCGGGTGGACGCGGCTCAGGAAGCGGCGGAAGACGTCCTGGAGCGCCGTGAGGTCGGGATAGCGGTCTATGTGCTCGCGGTCGAGGTTCGTGACGATGGCGTAGTGGGGGCGGAATTCGAGGAGGGAGCCGTCGCTCTCGTCGGCCTCGATGACGAAGTAGTGGCCGCCGCCGACGCGGTGGCTGCCGCCGAGCTCGCGCACGAAGCCCCCGATCATCGCCGAGGGGTCATAGCGCGCCTCGATGAGGAGGCGGGTGGCCATCCAGGTGGTCGTCGTCTTGCCGTGGCTTCCCGCCACGGCGATGACGCGGTGGTCGGAGGAGAGACGGGCCAGCATCCTGGCGCGACTGATGACCGGGATGTGCTGGCGCAGGGCCTCTGCGATCTCCGGCTCGCACTCCGCCACCGCGGAGGACCTGACGACGAGCTCGACGCCGTCGAGATGTGCCGGGTCGTGGCCGATGTGGATGGTGCAGCCGCGGTCGGCGAGCGCGCGGGTCCGGCCCGACGCCTTCACGTCACAGCCGGACACGACGCCGCCCTGCTCGAGGGCCATATGGGCGATGGCGCTCATGCTGACCCCGCCCACGCCGGCGAAATGCACGTGTCGTCCCTGAAGTGTCATAGGCCCGTCCGTGGCCTCGTGGTTCAAGCTCGTCCGATATCGGCCTGCCCGTTGCCTCGGCGGTCGAGCAGCGCCTGCACGCGGTCCGCGACCACCGAAGCCGCCCGCGGCACGCCAAGCTCCCGGCTCTTCGCAGCCATGTACCGCCGCCGCGTCTCGTTCGCCAGCAGGGCCGTCACGCCCGCGACGAGGCGCTGTGGCGTCAACTCCGTCTGCTCGATCACCAGGGCCGCGCGGCGGTGCTCGAGCACCCGCGCGTTGAGCCTCTGATGGTCGTCGGCCGCGTGCGGCAGCGGCACCAGTATCATCGGGATGCCCAGCGCCGTGAACTCCGCGATGCTCGTCCCCCCTGCACGGGAGAGCGCGAGGTCGCAGGCGCTGTAGGCCAGCGACATGTCCTCGAGGAACCCCAGGACCACGGCCCGCAGCCCGTTCGCCGCGTAGGCCGCCTGCACGCGCTCGCGGTCCGCCTCGCCCGCCAGGTGGACGATCTGGAGGGGCCGCCCGTCCTCGGCGAGCAGCGGCGCCGCCTCGATCATCCGCTCGTTCAACGGACGGGCGCCCTGGCTCCCGCCCATGACCAACAGCGTCGGCGCCGCAGGGTCGAGGCCCAACGCCGCGGCGGCGGCACCGCGCTCCTGGCGGCGAATGCGGGTGCGGATGGGGTTCCCCGTGATCCGCACCTTGCCACGACAGCGGAAGTAGCTGGCCGACTCCTCCCACTGGCACGCCACCTCGCTCGCCACCCGCGACAGCAGGCGGTTGGCGCGGCCGGGGATGACGTTCTGCTCGAGCAGGACCGTCGGGATACCCAGGAGCCGCGCGCACAGCACGGGCGCGAGCGAGCCGTAGCCCCCGAGGCCGATGACGACGTCGGGCCGGAACCGCAGGAGCTGGCGCATGGCCCTGCTGGCGGCCGGCACGAGGCTCGCCAGCCGGCGGGGCAGCGCCCCGCGGTTCGTCCCGGGGAGCACGGCCACGTCGAGCCACGGCTCCATCAGGCTGCCGTAGGCCCGGTCGCGCTCGGTACACAGGAACAGGAGCTGGCCGGCGGGGTCGCGGCGGTGCAGCTCCTCCGCCAGCGAGAGCCCAGGGAAGAGATGGCCGCCGGTCCCGCCACCGGCAAAAGCGATACGCATGCTCACCCCGCAACACGCACGGCGCCCACGGGCCGCGGCGCGGTGGCCGCCTCGACCCGCGACGCCACGTTGAGAATCAGTCCCATCGCCACCATCGTCGCCACCAGCGACGAGCCGCCCGAGCTGACGAACGGCAGCGCCAGGCCCTTCGTCGGCGCCGAGCAGGTCACCACCGCGATGTTCACCACCGCCTGAAGCCCGATCATCAGCGTCAGGCCGAATACCAGGAGCGAGCTGAACAGGTCGGGCGCGCGCCGCGCCACCCGCACGCCGTACCAGAAGAGGAGCGCGAAGAGCAACAGAACGCTCGCCGTGCCGACCAGCCCCAGCTCCTCGCCGACGATCGAGAAGACGAAGTCGTTGTTGGCCTCCGGCAGGAAGAGCAGCTTCTGCTGGCTGTTGCCCAGCCCCACGCCGAGCAGCCCACCCGAGCCGAGAGCCAGGAGCGACTGGATCACCTGGTAGCCCGCTCCCTGCGGGTCCTTCCACGGGTCCAGGAATGCCAGGATGCGCTCGATGCGCTCGGGCACCATCACCACGAGCCCCACCACCAGCGGCGCCGACGCCAGGACCGCCGGCAGGACGTGGATGATCCGAATTCCAGCGACGAACAGCATGGCGAAAGTCATCGTCGCGACGAGCAGCGCCGTCCCGAAGTCCGGCTGAGCGAGGATCAGCACAAACGCCAGGCCCATGATCGCGACCGGCTGGAGGAAGCCCTTGAAGAACGTCTTGATGCGGGCACGCTCCCGGTCGAAGAAGTGCGCCATGTACAGGCACAGCGCGACCTTGAACAGCTCGGAGGGCTGGAAGCTCAAGACCCCGAACCGGTACCAGCGGCGCGCCCCGTTGACCTTCACGCCGAGCACCAGCACGCCCACCAGCGTGAGGAGCGAGAGCACGAGCACCACGGCGCTCCACCGCCGCAGGGTGCGCAGCTCCACCGCGTAGGCCACGTAGAGCGCCACGATGGACAGGCAAAGCCACAGGGTGTGCTTCATCACGAGGTAGCGGGTGAGCGCCGGGTTGCGTGCAGGCGCCGTGCTCGCCACCATGACCACGCCGAGGCCGAGCAGGACGGCCATGATCCCGAGCAGGTTGTATGTCGTGCCCGCCAGCGACGGGCGCGAGTCGCGTTGCCCTGGCCCCGCCATGGCCCGTCCCCTAGCCGAAGTGCTCCTGGATGGCCGCAAGCGTGCGCTCGAACAGCTCGGCGACCGTCGCCACCGGCAGGTCGAGCACCTGGCCGATCTCGTGCAGGCTCAACCCGTCGGCGTAGAAGAGCATGAGCACCAGCCGCTCGTGCCGGGAAAGCCGCTCGGCCATGAAACGGCGCAGATCGTCCTGCGCCACGTGCTGCGAGAGCGTCGTGAGGGTCATGTCCATCTGTCCTGCCTGACAACCTTCCGTGGTCAGTGCGTCACCCAGGAGGCCGGGCCCGCCAGAGCCGGGCCATCGCATGCCGCCGAGTTCTTCCGCCAGCGCCAGCCACCGCGCCAGCCGCAGGTAGCGCGGCGACGGCACCCCGCGCCACGCCGTCGGCAGCGGGTATGCGTTCCGTCGGTCCATCGCCTGCTCCTTCGATCCCAACCCTAGTCGGCCCCTGCCGGCTCTGGGCACTGCCTGGCGAGGTGGGCTTCGAGCGCCTCGGCCACTTCCTCGAGC
Organism: uncultured Planctomycetota bacterium; assembly: GCA_964506385.1. GTDB lineage: Bacteria > Planctomycetota > PUPC01 > DSUN01 > DSUN01 > CAZDNN01. The sequence continues at coordinate 11,438 of CAZDNN010000006.1, read as the reverse complement.
TGGACGCCCCGCGATGCCTTGAAGAGCACCGCGTCGCCCGGTCCCACCCGCTCGCACAGCCAGCGCGCGGCGGCCCGCCGATCCGTCGTCCAGAGCACCTGCTCGGGCGCCAGGCCCGCGGCGACCGCCGCCTCGGCCAGTGCCTCCGCCTCGGGGCCCACGGCGCACAGCAACGCGGCGCCGGCGGCGGCAACCTGCCCGCCCACGGCACGGTGGGCCTTCGCGGACGCGGCGCCGAGCTCGAGCATGTCGCCGAGCACCGCTACGCGCCGGTACGCCTGGCGCTCCGCCAGGTCCTCGAGCGCGCAGCGCACGGACGCGGGGTTCGAGTTGTAGCAGTCGAGTATCAGCGTGGCCTCGGCGACCTTGCGCACGGCCATCCGCCACTTGGGCGGGGTGAGGGTGCGCAGACGCTCGGCCGCCGCGTGGCTGTCCAGCCCCATCTCCGCCGCCACGGCCACGGCGGCCAGGCAGTTCGCCACCTGATGACGGCCGTGCAGGGGCACCGTGAAGCGCACGCCCGAGCCTGCCAGCTCGAAGCCGATGCCGTCGTCGGTCGTCCACTCCTCGCAGGCCCGCCACGTGGCGTCAGGTGAGCGGCCGAATGTGGCCTCGCGCCCCCGGTGGCGGAGCGCGATCCACTGGCTCCACGGGTCGTCGGCGTGCAGGACGGCGAGGCCGTTGGCCGACAGGTGGTCGAGCACGGTGCGCTTCTCCCGCGCCACGCCCTGCTCGGTCTCGAAGGCCTCGAGGTGAGCCGGACCAACGTTCGTGATGACAGCCACGTCGGCGACGACGAGCCGCGCCAGCCGCCCGAGCTCGCCTGGGTGGTTCGTGCCCATCTCGACGACTGCGAAGCGGTGGTCGGGGCGGACGCGCAGCAGGGTCTCGGGCACGCCGATGTGGTTGTTGTGGTTGCCCACCGAGCACAGCGTGGGGCCGAGGAGCCCGAGGAGGTGGGCGATGGCCTCCTTGACCGTCGTCTTCCCGTTGCTGCCGGTCACTGAGACGATCCGCGCGGGCATCTGGCTGGCCCACCACGCCGCCAGGTCGCCGTAGGCGGCTGTCGTATCGTCTACGAGGATGACCGGGCGGTGGCTCTCGACGGCCAGCGGCCACGTCGAGACGACGGCCGCGCCAGCGCCGGCGGCGAGCGCCTTGCCGACGAACACGTGGCCGTCGAACCGCTCGCCCTCGATGGCGACGAACAGGTTACCGTCCTGGACGGTGCGCGAGTCGGTCGAGACCCCCCTCAGCGGTCCCGCTGGCGCGCCCTGCACCAGGACGCCCTGCGTGGCGGCCAGGGCCTGCTCGACGGTGAACTCCATCTCGTCTCCCCGCTGGTGGACCATTGCCGCGGAACTCCTGCCTAGCCCATTCCCGCCACGGCTCGACGGAAGGGCTCGATAACGCTGGGGTCGAACTGTGTGCCGGCGCAGGCCGCGAGCTCTGCCAGCGCCTTTTCGGCCGAGCGCGCCGGCCGATGGGGGCGTGGGGAGAGCATCGCGTCGTAGGCGTCGGCCACCGTCAGGATCCGCGTCAGGGGGTCGATTGCCCGCCCCTTGAGCCCGTCGGGGTAGCCGTCTCCGTCCCATCGCTCGTGATGGCGCCGCACGATCGGCGCCACGCCGTCCAGGACTCCTGCCGCCCGCAGCACGGCCTCGCCGCGGACGGGGTGCTCCTTGACGGCCTCGAACTCGTCGTCGGTGAGCGGCGCCGTGCGCGCGAAGATGATGTCGCTGACGCCCAGTTTCCCAATGTCGTGCAGCAGCGCCGCCTCGCGCAGCGTCTCGATCTCGCCGTTGCCGAAGCCCATCTCCTGGGCGGTGCGCACGACCGTGGCGGCCACTCTGGCGCTGTGGCCGCGGGTGTAGCCGTCCTTGGCCTCGAAGCTCTCGACGAGCGCCCGCATGGCCCTCTGGGCGTTGCCCTGAGCGGCCTCGAAGACCCGGGCGTTGCCGATGGCGATGGCCATGTGCGGCGCGAGGCCGAGCATGATCCGCAGGTCCCGCTCGTCGAAGGGCTCGCCGCCGCGCTTGTCAGTCGCGCAGACCACCCCTGCCAGGCGGTCCTGCTGGAGCAGTGGCACGGCGACGAACGAGTCGGTGCGGTAGCCCTCCCCGCGGGTCAGGGCGCGGAAGCCGGGCTGGCGGGCCGCGTCGCCCACGAGCAGCGGCACGCGGTGCTCGGCGACCCAGCCGGCCACGCCGTCGCCGAAGCCGCGGCGCTCGCCGACCACGCGCTCGCCGTTCCGCCCGTGACGGGCGCGGACGACCAGGCACTCTCCGCCGGGGTCCGCGAGCAGCACCGACACGACCTTCGCGCCCGTGGCGCTGCTCACGGCGCCCAGGCACAGCTCGAGGAGGCGGTCGAGCCGCAGCTCGCCGCTGATGGTCTGAACGAGCTCGCTCAGGTCGGTGAGCTCCTTGACCCGCCGCTCGAGGCCTGTGTTGGCGTCGAGGAGGTCCTGTGCCGGCGATGCCCTGGCCGCCCTGGGCGGGGGCTCGGCGGGCGCGGCCGGGCGCTCGGCGGCGGCGAGCTCGCGCGCGTGAACGAGGAGGTCCTGCTTGTCGAGCGAGTGGGCGACGACCTTGCGGAGTGCATCGATCTCGAGGGGCTTGGGCACGCAGTCGTCGGCACCCTGCTGGAGGGCCTGGACGGATGTCTCGACGGTAGTGCGGCCGGTCATGGCGAGGACGAAGGTGTCCTGGCGGATGCCCTTGATCTGACGGATGAGCTCGAAGCCGTCCACGCCGGGCATGACGAGGTCGGTGATGACGAGGTCGTATGGCCGCGCCCGGAACTGTTCGATGGCGGTGGCGGCCTCGCAGCAGGTGTCCACCTCGTAGCCGTCGCGGGCGAGAGCGGCGGCGAGCATGGCGCAGATCCTCCGCTCGTCGTCCACGACCAGGATGCGCGGCTTACTTGGCATACTCGAGAATCCTGTTCCGCGTGCGAAGGCGGTGGAGGGGGAGGCGGATGACGAAGCGGGTGCCCTCGCGCTCGCGGCTGACCGCCTCGATGGTCCCACCGTGTCCCTGGATGATCCCGTAGGCGGCGGACAGGCCGAGGCCCGTGCCGCCGTTCCCGCTGGAGAAGAAGGGGTCGAAGATGCGTGTGAGCGCGGCCTCGGGGATGCCGCAGCCGTCGTCGGCCACCTCGATGAGCACCTGGTCCTCGGTGTCCACCGGGCGGGTGGTGACGCGGAGCTCGCCCTTGCCTCGGAGGCTCTTGATGGCGTTGCTGACGACCTGGTCGAGGGCCTGGCGGATCTGCTCGCGGCTGGCCAGGATGAGGGGCAGGTCGTCGTGGAAGCTGCATACGACGTTGATGCCGCCGTGCTCGACGGCAGCGAGGATCTCCTCGACCACCTCATTGACGTTGACCGGCTCCTCCTGGAGGGGGGGCTGGCCGGCGAAGCACAGCAGGTTGTGGACGATGCGTGCGATGCGGTCCACCTCCTCCTGCATGGTCTCGAAGGTCCGGCGGTTCGGGTCGTCGGAGGTCATGTCGGCGATGGAGAGTTGGATCCAGCCGCTGATGGTGGTGAGGGGGTTGTTGATCTCGTGGGCCACGCCGGCGGCCATGCGGCCGAGGGACGCCAGTTTCTCGGCCAGGGGCTGCGACTCGTCTGGCGAGGCCCGGCGCTCGAGGCTGCGGCGGAGCAGGAGGCTGACCTCGCGGGCCTCGAAGGGCTCGAGGATGTAGGCGTCGGCGCCGCTTTCGAGCGCGGCGGTGGCCTTCTCGCGCGCCGAGGGCGGGAAGCTCGCGATCAGGTAGGGCGCGGGGCCCATGGACCTGAAGACGGCGAAGACCTCCATGTCGCGCTCGAGCAGGGGCGCGGTGTCGATGACGACCACGTCGGCGGCCGCGCTCGTCTGCTCGACGATGGCGCGGTAGGTCGAGGTGGTCTGCCGCACGCGGTAGCCTTCCGCCTTGAGCTCGTCGGCCGCCTGCTGGAGCGAGGTGTTGGGCTCGCAGACCAGCAGGATGCTCGGCCGCTGGCTCTCTCCGTGGGTCTTCTTGGTCACCATCGCACGCACACTCCAAACGCGGCGCCGGGCGGCGCCCTGTGGCAGCGGCCTCACGCCATCGCGGCCAGGGGCAGCCGGACCACGAAGGTGGTGCCGGCGCCCGAGGTGGCCTCGAGCGCGACCTCGCCGCCCATGCCCCGCACGAAGTCGCGGCTCAGCGCCAGGCCGATGCCCGTGCCGCCCTGCTCCGCGCGGGTGGTGAAATGAACGTCGAAGATCCGCGGCACCGCCTCCGGCGGGATGCCATGGCCGGTGTCGGCGAAGCGGATCTCCGCGCGGGTCCCATCCTGAGAGGGCCGGGACTCGACCCGCAGCTCGCCGCCCTCGGGCATGGCCGCCAGGGCGTTGAGCAGGAGATTCAGGAACACTTGCTTGAGTCGCCCGCGGTTGCCCTGCACGGCACCGACCTCGGGCGACAGGTCGGTCTCGAGGATCACGTTCTGGTGCTTGACCTGGAGCCGCAGGAAGGCGACCACGGTGCGCACCAGGTCGTTGACGAGGAACGGCTCGCCTGCGGCCTCGGTCTCCCGGCCGAACTCGACGAGGGTGGTGGCGATCTCCTTGAGCCGCGTCAGTTCCTCGTCGATGGTGGACAGGGGGTCGTAGATCGCGTCGCTGGGGCTGGCATCGGCAAGCAGCATCTCCGTCCAGCCGGTGATGGGGGTCAGCGCGTTGTTGATCTCGTGGCCGACCCGCTCGGAGACGTGGGTGAGCATGCCGAGGTGCCGGGCTGCAACGCTCTCGGCGTCGGCGTCGAGCTCGACGGGCCGCACGAGCAGGAGCGCGCCGGCGTCGTCGCCGGATCCGCCGGCCAGAGGCAGGCGGGTGAAGCGGAAGGCCGAGCGGTCCGCCTCAATGATGACCACGAAGTCATCGTCGCCGCTGCCTGGCGCCACGGGAAGCCGGCGGAAGCTCGGGAGCAGTTCGGTCCAATGGCGGCCGATGCGCTCGGGCGAGACGTCGAGTCCGAGCTCGGCGAGCTGCGGCGAGACCGCGCAGACGAGGCCCCGGTCATCCGTAATGATCGCCGCCAGCATCTGGCCAGACACTCCGGGAGGGATGGCCTCGGGAGCAGGACAGATGTCCGTGCCCAACATCGTGTGTTGCCTCCGTTTCTCGCGCTCCTGCGACCGCCGCGCTGGGGCCGGCCGCTGGGCTCAGCTACTCCCCGCCATGGCCAAAGGGGGCCGCGACGGCCCTCTGCCGCGCCGGGTCGTCAGGGCGAGCAGCACCCGCCGCGCCTCCTCCCTGTCATCGAACAGATAGCGGACTCCGTTGATCTCCTGGGACGTCTCGTGGCCTTTCCCCGCGATCACCACCACGTCCCCCGGCGCTGCCATCTCGAGGGCATTGCGGATCGCTTCGCGGCGATCGGGCACGATGTGCCGCGGGGTCCCATTCGCGAAGCCGCCCTCGATCTCGCCGATGATCGCATCGGTGGACTCGCTGCGGCTGTTGTCGGCCGTCAGCACAGCCACGTCCGCCAGATCATCCGCGGCCTTGCCCATGAGAGGCCGCTTCGACCGGTCGCGATCGCCGCCGGCGCCGAACACGACGATGAGCCTCTGGCCGCCACTGACCAGGTCCCGCAGCGCGCCGAGCATCGACCGCAGGCCGTCGGCATTGTGCGCGTAGTCCACCAGGACGGTGAAGCTCTGGCCCATGTCGATCCGCTCGAGGCGCCCGGGAGCTCCGGTGAACCGCTCGATGCCCTTGGCGATGGCCCCCAGGCCGATGCGGAGCGACAGGCCGATGCAGGTTCCGGCAAGCAAGTTCAGCACGTTGTACCGGCCCACCAGCGGCGAGCGGACCCGCAAGGGGCCCGCAGGGGTGTGGATCTGGAGGGTCATGCCGTTCAACCCCAGAGCCTCGACACTGGCCGTCACGTCGGCCGGGCTCCGCAGCCCATAGGTCAGGACGTTGGCCTGGGTGTGATTGAGGAAGAAGCCACACTCGGGGTCGTCCGCGTTGAGCACAGCCGTCGCATCGTCGGCCAGGCTCTCGAAGAGACGGGCTTTGGCCCGACGGTAGTTCGCGAATGCGCCATGGTAGTCGAGGTGCTCGTGTGCCGTGATGTTGGTGAACACGCCGACCCGGAAGGGGATGCCACGCACGCGGTGCTGGTCGAGGCTGTGGCTCGACACCTCCATGACGGCGTAGCCGATGCCGCGCTCGGCCATCTCGGCGAAGTACCGCTGGAGGTCGGTGCACTCCGGCGTGGTGCTCTGCGCGGGGATACACCGCGAGCCGATCTGGTGGACGCAGGTGGAGATAAGCGCCGGCTGCTTGCCGGCAGAAGTGAGGATCTGCTTGGCCAGGGTCGCCACGGTGGTCTTGCCGTTGGTGCCGGTGATCCCCACCGTGCGGACGAGTTGCGCGGGGTAGCCGTAGAAACGGCAGCACAGGTCGGCCAGCGCGGTCCGCACCTCGGGAACCAGGATGAGGGGCACGCGGGGCGGCAAGTCGAGCTTCTGATCGCTCAAGATCGCCGCCGCACCGTTCGCAATCGCGGCGGGCACAAACCGGCGGCCGTCACAACGCGAGCCCGGTACGACCGCGAAAAGCGTGCCAGGACGCACCTTCCGCGAGTCCAGCTCGATCCCCTGGATGCTGCGCTCCGCGAAGTTCACCAGGACGGCGCTTTCCGTCCGCTTGACCAGTGTGCTGAGCTTCATTGTCTCACGGTCTCCCACGGGTCTGTATCCCCCATGCGTGCCAGGGTCTCAGCCTTGTCCGGCTCGACGCCCAGGTACGCCAGCGTCTTGTCAATGATCTTCCCTGCGACCGGCGCGGCCACGGTCCCGCCGAAGTGCCGCTGGCCGCCGGGATGCTTCCTCGGCTGGTCCAAGGTCACCATCACGACGATCCGCGGCTTGCCGATCGGCGCCATCGCGACGAAGGACGTGATCACGAACTTGTGCGAGAATCGCCCGCCCACGGCCTTCTGGGCCGTTCCAGTCTTCCCTCCGACGGAGTAGAGATCGAGCTTCGCGCGGCGCCCTGTCCCGTCCTCGACCGTGCGGAAGAGCACCCGCCGGACCCGCCGCGCGATGTCGGCGGGGATCGCGCGCCCTGCCTCCTGCGGCGGCTCCTCGACCCACTGGCCATCCTCGTCCCTCACGCGGCGCACCAGCCGCGGCCGCATCCGCATCCCATCGTTCGCGATGGCGCCGAAGGCCAGCGCCATCTGGAGCACGTTGACTGTGATCTCCTGGCCGATGCTGATGGACGGGAGGCTGAACGACGTCCACCGGCTCGGTGGACGCAGCACGCCGGGGTTCTCGCCCCGGATGGCCACGCCAGTCGGCTGTCCGAAGCCGAAGGCCCGCAGGTAGCGGTAGAGGGTCTCAGCGCCCACCTTCGTCCCGATCTTCGCCGCACCCACATTCGACGATTTTATGATCACCTCCGCCGCCGTCAGGTTGCCGTAGGCGTGGTGGTCGTGGAAGCGCCGGGACCCCAGCATCCAGACGCCGTTCTCGCAGTAGAGGGTCGTCCCCTCGTCTATGATGCCCTCGCTGAGGGCGGCGCTGAACACAAAGGGCTTCACGATGGAGCCGGGCTCGATCATCGAGACGACGTAGCGGGCCCGCATGAACTCCTCCCGCTCCTCGCTCGTATAGTCGGCCCAGCGGCCGGGATCGAAGCAGGGCAGGGAGACCGCGGCCAGGATGTCGCCGGTCCGTGGGTCCACGACCACGGCCATGGCCGCCTCCGGCGCCCACATCTCCCACGCCTCGCGCAGCGCCGTCTCGGCGAACGACTGGATCGCGGTGTCGATGGTCAGCTCGATGTCGCGCCCGGGGCGCGGCTCCTGGCGCGGCAGGCCCAGGTCGCTGATGTAGCGGCCCGCCGCGTCGCGACGGAACGTGGCGAACCCCGCGGCCCCACCCAGGATGCGGTCGCGGGCCAGCTCGATCCCCTCGAGCCCGTTCTCGTCGATGCCCACGAACCCCAGAAGCTGCCCCGCCAGGTCGCCGTGGACGTACTTGCGCTTGTACTCGGCCACGACCCCCACCCCCGGCAGGCCCGCGGCAAGCACCCGCTTGCGCTCGGCCTCGGTCACCTTCCGCTTGACCCACGTGAAGTGCGTGAAGCCCCGCAGCTCCACGGCCAGCATCTCGGCATCGCGCCCGAGGGTCGGGGCCAGCTCCTCGGCCACCCAACGCGGGTTGTCGATCGACTCGGGCCAGGCATACAGCCCGCCGTCGAGCACCATAAGGCCATAGCCGAAGCGCCGGCGCAGGCTTTCCGGATCGAGGGCCTCGAGCTCCCCGGGGGTCAGCGTCTCCCTCAGGCATACCTGGTGGTGGCGGCGTTCGAGGCGGGCCAGGAGCGCCTCGCCGTCGATGTCCAACAGGTCGCCCAGCCGCTCGGCCACGGCGGCCTTGTCCGCGATCTCCCGGGCGTTCGCGTAGATGGAGGGGACCTCGGTGGATACCGCCAGCTCTCGGCCCACTGCGTCGTAGATCGAGCCGCGCCGCACGAGCAGCGGCACCGTGGCATAGTGCTGCTTGTCCGCCTCGGCGCGGTACCAGCCGGCATCCTTGCCCTGGATCCAGCACAGCCGGCCGAAGAGCCCGCCAAACAGACTCAGGATGAAGGCCGTGGCGACCCACATCCGACCGACGTGTGCCCGGTGCCGCTCCATCACGTCCCCTTCCGAGCGCAGGCCACAAGGCCCGCGCCTAGCTCGCCAGCCGCTCCGCCACCCGCAGCTTCGCGGACCGCGCGCGACGGTTGCGCTCGACCTCCGCCTCCGTCGGCCCCACGGGCTTCCGGGTCACCACCGACATGGCGCCCGCCCGCGCCTGGTCGCGGAAGCGGTTCTTCACAATCCGATCTTCGAGAGAATGGAAGCTGATGACCCCGATCCGCCCCCCCGGCGCCAGGACGGCGGGTGCCGCCTCCAGCGCCGCCTCCAGCGCCTCGAGTTCCGAGTTGACCCACAGCCGGAGGGCGAGGAACACGCGGGTCGCAGGGTGGATGCGCCACTCACGCCGCGGGACGGTTCTCTCGACCAGCTCCGCCAGGTCTCGCGTCGTCCGCAGCCGGCCGCGCTCGCGGACCACCGCCCGGGCGATGGCCCGCGCGAAGCGCTCTTCGCCGTAGTCGCGGAACAGCCGCTCGAGCTCGCGGGCAGAGGCGCGTCGCAGGATGGTCGCTGCCGTCGTATGTTGTGTGGTGTCCATCCGCATGTCCAAAGGCCCCTCGGCCACAAAGCTGAAGCCCCGCTCTGGCGTGTCGAGCTGGAGGCTCGACACCCCGAGATCGAGCAGGATGCCATCCACCTTGCCAAAGTCCGTGCGAGCGACGATGGCGGCCAGGTCGCGGAAGTTGCCGTGCACTAACTCGAAGTGGCCGCGATACTTAGAGAGCCGCTCGGCCGCCACGCCCAGGGCGCTCGCATCGCGATCGATGCCGAGCAGGCGCCCCCCAGACAGCAGGCGGGGCAGCAGGGTCGCGGCGTGGCCGCCAAGGCCAACCGTCCCATCGATGAACCGCTGCCCCGGCCTCGGCTGGAGGAACTCAAGGACCTCAGACACCAGGACCGGTGTGTGCATCCGGCGGCACAAATGGGGGCAAGGGGGCGGGCCTCGAGGCGCCATCGAGGTGGGTCGGTGGCCTACGGGAGAGAGCCCCGCAGCAAATACCTCGGCGCCCCTTGACAGGGGGGGCGAAAGGTGGTATCCTGCATACGCTGCACAGGTCTGTGGCCAGGCTCGGTCATCCCCGTCCGATTAACCCTGACCATGGACTATGGCAGGATGGCGAGGCTCGGTTCCCCGTCACGTCCGAGCCTCGCCGTCCCCACCTTCCGACCCCCTACGGCCACACCCCCTTCCCCACTGCCAGTTCTTCGGTGATCCGCGGTACGGGACGCGGCGTCATTCCACAGCGCCACCCGAGGGCGGCAGGTCATTCCCTGTCGGCCCTTGCACGTCACTCGTCCCCCTCCGCGGCGTCCTGGGCAGCCCACCGCTCCGGGCTCCACAGCTCGATGCGGTCCCCCACACCCACGAACACCACTTCGTCCTCCAGCCCCGCCAGCTCGAGCAGGCGCGGCGACAGCAGGATCCGCCCCAGCTTGTCCGGCACCACCACCACGGCGTTGCCGAACACCTTCCGCTGTGTCGAGCGGCCCTCGGCGCTCAGGAACAAGTCTTCCGACAGCCGCCCCGACACGCGCTCCCACTTGCTCGGAGGATACAGGAAGAGACACCCGTCCAGCCCGCGCGTCAGGTACAGCCCCCTGGCGAGCTCCTCCTCCCCGATCTCCTCCCGCATCCGGCTGGGGACCACGACGCGGCGCTGGGGGTCGAGCTTCTGCGTGTACTGGGAAAGGAGTTGCACAGGCAACTTCCATTTGCTTCCATTTGTTTCCAAAAGTTGCCAGCATTCTACCGATCCCTTGCCCTGCCGTCAAGCGGAAAATCTGAAATCCACACGGTTTACGCAGTTTTCTTCTTAAGTTCCTGCCGCACCCTATATCTGGCACCTTCAGCCTGAGCCGACCGCAATATATTGAGCTGCTAGCCCAACGGGTAGCCCTCTGCATTCCGCTCGCGCTCCGCCAGCATCTCTGATTTCAGCGCCTGCCAGCGCTTGCGGTCCCAGATCTCTATCTGGTCGCTCACGCCCACCACCACCACCGCGCGGTCAATCCCAGCCTCCGCCAGCAGATTCGCGGGGATCCGCAGCCTGCCCTGCTTATCGCACTGCCCGCGGTCGGCCTGCGTGAAGACGAACCGCCGGTACTGGCGAGCCAGATGCGTGTTCTGCGGCACCCGGTTCACCGCCGCCTCCAGCTCTTGCCAGTGCGACCAGGTGTACACCGTGACGCACCCGTCCTCGCCGAGGCGTACGACGAAGCCGTCGTCGCGATCATCCTCCGGCACGGCGTCGCGCAGCCTCGCAGGGATGATCACCCGCCCCTTAGCGTCCACCTTGGATTCGTACTCGCCGTAGAACACGACGACTCCGCCCTTAGCTCCGGCCGCGCCCGCCGCCGCACCGGCCAGCAAAGGCGTCTCCCGTTCGCTCCCGAACGCGCCACAATGTTACCCTACAACACCACATGAGTCAACCAGTCCACCACCTTCCACCACCGCCGTTCCGGCGTGCCTCCACCACCTGGCAGGAGGCGTCCCGCCCTCCCGCCCCATATCTTGCGAGAAAAAAACTGCGAGATTCCCGAGAAAAAAGCTGCCGCGCGCCCGGCGGGCACAGCGCCGGACAGGTCGGTCCCTGCGCGCTTCCAGCCCCCAACCTTGCTGGGTGGCTCCCGACGCGCTATCATCCCAAGCACGGCGCCACGAGGCGAGGGGTGATGGACACAATGCTGGACGCTCCGCAACCGCGCTGGCTGCCCTACCGCCCGCTCGTCCCGGCGGCGCTGGCGTT
>CAZDNN010000005.1:0-35341 GCA_964506385.1 uncultured Planctomycetota bacterium | reverse complement strand
ACACCGCCTGGCTCCAGGGCCAGGCCGAGGGGGTGAACGTCGTGAACCTGCTGGCCTCGCAGTGGGGCCGCCTGTTCACCAACGTGGGTGACCTCACGGGCCGCGTCGGTGTCGTCGAGGGCGACACCGTCGTCTACGTCGGCACGGAGAACCGCAACCACATGCTCGGGCACATGTCGATGCTCGGCACCAAGGGGCAGCCCGTCTATCCCATGTGCTGCGGCGGGCCGGGCGAGTCGTGGCTCGGCGACCCCGACTTCAGGACCCTCGCCGAGTGGGCGCTCGAGAACAAGCGCAAGGGCGGCGTCGTCATCCGCCCCCACTATCCCTACTGCGGGCACACCGAGGACCCCGTGCCCATCCTCAAGGGCCTCGTGGACGCCCTCGAGATCCGCGACCTCCGGGGCACCGACTTCCCGACCCAGGAGTGGTATCGCTACCTCAACTGCGGCTACCGCGTCGCCGTGTGCGGCGGGACGGACAAGATGGGCGCCTACTGCGCCCTCGGCTGGATGCGCACCTACGCCCTGCTCGACGCCGACCGCCCCTTCGACTACGACGCCTGGGCCGAGGCCGTCCGCGCGGGCAGGACCTTCAGCACCACCGGCCCGCTGATCGATATGACCGTCGAGGGCCGCCGCATCGGCGACAGCATCGCGCTGCCGTCGCGGGGCGGCACGGTCGAGGTCTCCGCCGTCGCCGAGAGCGCCTGGCCATTGGGCCAGCTCGAGATCGTTGTGAACGGCCGCGTGGTCGATGGCACCATCCGCAAGCGCGGCGCCAGGCGTCTGCGCATCACCACGCGCGTGCCCATCGCGCGCAGCGGCTGGATCGCCGCGCGCTGCCAGGGGCTCGAAGGCCATCCGGGCGGCTACATTGCTGCCCACACCTCGCCCGTCTACCTCGAGGTGGGCGACGATCGTGCCTTCGACGGCCCCGCCGCCGAGCACATGCTCGCCCTCGTCAACGGCGGCATCGAGTACCTCGAAACCCTCGCCACCGCCTTCGACGAAGCCTCGCGCAAGCGGATGGTCAAGCTCTACAAGGAGGCCCAAGCCGAGCTCGAAGGCCGCCTCCTCGTCGAGGCCGAGCACCCGCCGCATCACGGCAGTGGCGGCTATCACACACACGGACATGGGAGGGCGGCGGACCACAGTCATTGACCGCGCTTCGCGCTGGGAGGGCGAGGCTCCCGCCGAGCCGCCCCTCGGACAGCCGGAGCTGTACCGCCTCGGAGGAACCACGTGGGTAAGGTGGATCGGATCCTCGTTCTCTCCATCAAGGCCGGCGCGGGCCATCTGCGCGCGGCGCAGGCGCTGGAGGCGGCGTTCGCCGAGGAGCATCCCGGGGTCGAGGTGCACCACGTCGAGACGCTGGCTCTCACCAACGCGGCGTTCCGCAAGAGCTACACCGGGATGTACGAGGAACTGGTGCGGCACCTGCCGTCGGTGTGGGGCATGATCTACGAGCGGATGGAACGCAGGGCAGTAGACAGCACGATGAAGCGGCTGGGCGCGCTCGTCGATCGCCTGAACGCGCGGCCGCTGCTCAAGCAGGTTGAGGCGTTCGCCCCCGACCGCATCGTGTGCACCCACTACCTGCCCGCCGAGCTGCTCGCCCCGAGGCGCAGGAAAGGGAAGCTCGGCTGCCCGCTGTTCGTCACCCTCACCGACTACGACATCCACGTCATGTGGATCCAGGAGGGCGTGGACGGCTACTTCGTGGCGACCGAGGGAATGGCGTACGCGCTGCGGGCCAAGGGCGTGGGCGACGCGACGGTGGACGTGACGGGCATCCCCATCATGCCCGCCTTCGCGAAGCGCTACCCCAGCAAGCCGGCGATGCGAAGGCGCCTGGGCCTGAGGCCCGAGCCGGCGACGGTCCTGGTCGCCGCGGGCGGCTTCGGCCTCGCGGGGATCGATGAGACCGTTGCCAGTCTGGCCGAGGTGGCCGACGACGCTCAGTTCCTGGCCATCGCCGGCCGCAACGAGAAGCTCGAGGCGAAGCTCCGCGCCGTCGCCGAATCGCGCCCCGGCAAGGTCGTGCCCTTCGGCTTCGTGGACAACATGCACGAGCTGATGGCGGCCAGCGACCTCGCCGTGACGAAGTGCGGCGGCCTCACCAGCAGCGAGTGCATGGCCATGGGCCTCCCCATGGTCATTATTGACCCGATCCCCGGCCAGGAGGAGCGCAACGCCGACTACCTGCTCGAGAACGGCGTCGCCGTCAAGGCCAACTCGCCGGCCCACCTGCTCTACAAAGTCGGCCGCCTCTTGAGTGATCCCACCCGCCTCGCCGCCATGTCCACCGCCGCCCGCCGCATCGCAAAGCCCCGCGCCGCCTTCGACGTCGCCGAGCGCGTGATGCGTGATCCGTGATGCGTGAGCCAGGCGATGGCGATGCTCGCGGCTTGGGGCTGCGATCACCGACCACCGAGCACCGGACACCGGTGCCCAACCCTCCAGACGTCCACGAGAGGAGACGCCGTCGTGTCGAAGCCGAGACCCAACATCCTCATTCTGATGCCGGACCAGATGCGCGCCGATTGCATGGCGTGCGCGGGACATCCGCAGATCCAGACGCCGAACATGGACCGCCTGGCAGCCGAGGGAATGCGCTTCACCCATGCGTGCACCGTCAGCCCGCTGTGCATGCCGGCCAGGGCGTCGTTCATCAGCGGCCTCTACGTTCACAATCACAACATGTGGGCCAACGCGGGCGAGCTGCCTCCAGGGGACGACTCGCTCTTCCAGCGCCTCCAGCGCGCGGGCTACCACACGGGCCACGTGGGCAAGAGCCATTACTACGCCCACGGCGGCTTCCACCTGCGCGAGCGCGAGCCCTACATGCACGCCCGCGGCTTCGACTACCTCCACGAGACGACCGGCCCCTGGGCCACCTGCAACACCGATTCGTACATGACCGACGACTGGGCCGCGAAGGGCCTGCTGAAGGCGTTCCGCGACGACTACCAGAAGCGCCGCGAGCACCCGGGCGTCGCCGTCTGGCCGAGCCCGCTGCCGGCCGAGGATTTCATGGACAGCTACATCGGCCGGCAGGCCGTCCGCTTCATCGACGAGTACGACCGCGACGAGCCCTTCGCGCTCTTCGTCGGCTTCGGCGGCCCCCACGAGCCGTGGGATGCGCCGGGCGACTACGCGACGATGTACGACCCCGCCGAGGCCCCGCCGCGCATCGAGCCGACGGAGCCCGGCGACTGGGTGCCCGAGCATGCCGCCGACTGGCAGCGCAGCGGCCGCTTCGGCCTTGACCAGGAGACCGTCGGGCGGGTGCGGGCGAACTACTACGGGAAGATCAGCCTCATCGACCGCTGGTTCGGCGAGATCCTGGCGGCCTGCGAGCGCAGGGGCGTGGCCGATGACCTGCTCGTCATCTTCTGGTCCGACCATGGCGAGATGGCGGGCGACCACGACCTGCTGCACAAGAGCCGCTTCTTCGAGAGCGCGCTCCGCGTGCCCCTCATCGTCCGCTGGCCCGGCCACATCGCGGCGGGGCGGACCTCCGACGCGCTCGTGGGGACGGTGGACATCCTGCCGACGATCCTGGATGGCATCGGCGCCGACGTGCCCGAGCGCTCCATGGGCCGCTCGCTGTGGCCCGTGCTAGGCGACCGGTCGGCGCGGGTGCGCGATTGCGCCTTCAGCGAGGTCGTCCGCGGCCGCCGCCGCATCCTCATGGCCCGCACCGAGCGCCACAAGTACGCAGCCTTCGGCGACGGCGAGGGCTACATGCTCTACGACCTCGCCGAGGACCCCCACGAGCAGCGCAACCTCATCGGCCACCCAGACGCCGCGGCCATCGAGGCCGAGATGCGCGACCGCCTGCTCCGCTTCCTCTGCCAGACGCAGTACGTGATGAAGACGAAGTAGAAAAAGGCAAAAGGCAGAAGGGAAGAGGGGGGCGTCAGGGGCGTCGGGCGCGGCGAAGGGTGAGGAGGCCAAGAGGACAGGGCCCTGCTGAGGAGCACCCCGAGCGCTCGGTCCGACGCCCGGACAGGGGCGGGGGCCTCCGACGGCTCAGGAGGCCCTCCCCCATCGGTCCCTGTTCGGGCTCCGAAGCGAAGAACCTCGGGGTTTGGGGCGGAGCCCCAACGCCCTCCCGCCACGGGAGGGCGACCCACCGGTGTTGCATATGCTGATACCTGCGGGGGCTCCTCAGGGGGTTGGCCGGGCTTCCCCAGGGCTCCCGGTGGTCGCCCTGGCCTGCGGTCCGCTCGCCCCTGACGGGGCCGCTCTGCGGCCAGCGTGGCGCGCAACACCGTCCGGAGGCGGCTGAGCGGCAAGCCCGTGAAACCGGGGACGTGTCAGGGCGCGCCGCGCCAATCCGACTTGGCGCAACGCGGCGGGTTTGGTCTAATAGGAGCGAACTCCGTGCACGTGAAGGGACCGCCCCATGGCGAAGACCACTGCCGCGAAGAAGCCGAAGGGCAAGAGACGGCCCCGGAGTCCCGTTGGCTCGCCACTCGACCCCGCCAGTCTGCACGCGATGGGGGCGCTCAAGGCGATCCCGCCGCCGCCCCCAGGGTTCGACGTCAGCGGCGCCTGGACCCAGACCTGGCGGATCTGGACCTGCTACGGCTACCGCGAGTCGGGCAACATGAATGCCGGCTTCCTCCGCATCCAGCGTGTCGCCGAGGGGGCGCCTTTCACGATGAAGGTCGCCCAGGAGCTCGTGACCCCCGACCGCGTCGTCCATCGCATCGACGCCACGATGCAGTGCGAGCACAACCGCCTCTCGACCCCAGTGGGCTGGACCCTCTCCAGCCGCTTTCGCGGCGGGGGGCACAAGCCGCCGCCGGAGACGGCGACCAGGGAGAAGGTCACCGTGAAGGCGAGGACACTCGAGATCGAGGCGGGCGGCGACACGCTCAAGCGCCCCATCTCCCGCCAGTGGACGAGCGACTGGTCGCTCTTCGAGGCCATCCAGCGCCTGCCCTTCCGCTCGGACATGCGGCTCTCGTTCGACGTGCTCGAAGGGCTGAGCCTGCTCAAGCAGGGCCACACGCTGCGCTACAAGGGGCGGCAGGAGGCCGAGCTGGGCGGCGAGGCGGTCACGCTCCACCGCTTCCACCAGGTCGGCCGCGGCGTGCTGCCGTACGAGTACTGGCTGGACAGGCATCACCGCCTGGTGCTCGTCGTCACGGGCTACCGCACCTATATTCTGGGGGGCCGGTCATGAGCGCGCGCCGGGGGCTGACCCGCCGCCAGTTCGTCCAGGCCACGGCCTCGGCCGCCGCGACGGGCATCGCGGCGCGCGGGGCGCCGGCCGTCGGGAAGAAGCGGGGGCCGAACCTGCTGCTGATCGTGACCGACCAGCAGCACAGCAACACGATCTCCGCCGGCGGCTGCCGCGATATCCAGACGCCAGGCCAGGACCGCCTCTGCCAGCAGGGCATCCGCTTCGAGTGCTCCTACAGCGCCAACCCGCTCTGCTCGCCCGCCCGCTCGGCGATCCTCACGGGCCGGACCTCCTCGGAGGCCGGCGTCTGGCGGAACGGGCGCGCCATCACCAAGGCCATCCCCCACGTCGGCCAGTGGCTCGCCGCGAAGGCAGGCTACCAGCCCGTGTACGCCGGCAAGTGGCACCTGCCCCGCAGCTTCACCCACGACATCCCGGGCTTCACCGTCCTCACCGCCGGCGTGAGCGGCCAGGGCAACCTCGGCGACACCGTGACCTCGCGGGCCTGCGAGGGCTGGCTGCGCAACCGCGCGGCCGACAAGCCGTTCCTCCTCGTCGCCTCCTTCTTCCAGCCCCACGACATCTGTCAGTGGCTCCGCATCAACCGCACCAACCCCGGCGAGCTCCGCTACCCCGAGATCCGCGAGCAGCTCCCCGAGCTGCCCGCCAACTTCGAGCCCGGGGACAAGGAGCCGGAGCTCGTCCAGCGCAAGCGCGCGGGAGACGAGCCGAGCCAGGGCAAGTGGTCGCCCGAGCACTGGCGCTTCTACCGCTGGAGCTACTACCGCCACGTCGAGATGGTGGACGCCGAGATAGGCCGCGTGCTCCAGGCCCTCGAGGACACGGGCCGCGCCGCCGACACTCTCGTCCTGTTGACCTCCGACCACGGCGAGGGCATGGGCCACCACCGCATGGTCCGGAAAAACTGCCTTTACGACGAGTGCTGCGCCGTGCCCATGGTCGTCAGCCTGGCCGGGCACGTGGCGGCGAACGCAGCAGACAGGACGACCCTGGTCTCCGGCCTCGACGTGATGCCGACCTTCTGCGACTACGCCGGCGTCGAGCCGCCGCCCCACATGCGCGGCGTCAGCCTGCGGCCCGTCCTCGAAGGCGCTGGCAAGCTCGACCGCGGGCACATCGTCAGCGAGGTGATGGACAATCGGGGCCGCATGGTCCGCACCCCCCGCTACAAGTACATCAAGTACGCCGCCGACCCCGTCGAGCAGCTCTTCGACATGCAAGCCGACCCGGGGGAGACGAAGAACCTCGCGACCGCCTCGGAGCACCGCGCCGCGCTCCGAGAGCACCGCAGGCTGCTCACCGACTGGGAGATCCCGCTCGTTGGCGCACCAGGCCTGCCCCTCGGCGAAACCTGGCGCAAGAAAGGAGTCTGAGATGAGGAAGCTGGTTTGCGTCTTCGCGCTGTGCGCGAGCGTGGTCACCGCGGCAGGCGCCGCGCAGTGGCAGCCGGCCAAAGGCCCGCTGGTGACCAGGTGGGCGAAGGACGTCTCGCCGACGAACGCCCACCCCGAATACCCGCGGCCGCAGATGGTCCGCAAGGAGTGGCTCAACCTCAATGGCCTGTGGGACTATGCCATCCGCCCGAAGGCCGACGGCCCGCCGAAAGGATACGACGGGAAGATCCTCGTGCCGTTCCCCGTCGAGTCCGCCCTCTCGGGCGTGATGAAGCGGGTGACCAGGGACCAGCGGCTCTGGTACCGCCGCACCATCGAGGTCCCGAAGGGCTGGGACGGCAGGGTCGTGCTCCTGCACTTCGAGGCCGTCGATTGGGAGGCGACGGTCTATCTCGACGGCAAGGAGGTCGGCGGCCACCGTGGCGGCTATGACGGCTTCACCGTCCCCATCGCGACCAAGGGGGGCGCTAAGCACGAGTTGGTCGTCGGCGTCTTCGACCCGACCAACGACGGCCAGCAGCCCCGCGGCAAGCAGGTGAAGAAGCCCGGCGGCATCATGTACACCCCCACCACCGGCATCTGGCAGACCGTCTGGCTCGAGCCCGTGCCGACCACATACATCCAGGCGCTGGAGATCGTGCCCGACCTCGACGCTGGTGCCGTGCGCCTCACCGTCCGCGCCTTGGGCCAGTGGCGGAAGCCGCCCACCGCCGAAGTCGTCGTCCGCGATGCCGGCGCCGAGGTGGCCAAGGGGCGCGGCGTCGTCGGTTCGGCCATCGAGGTGAAGGTGACCGACCCCAAGCTCTGGTCGCCCGATAGCCCTCATCTCTACGACCTCACGGTCACGCTCCTGACGGACAGCGTCGAGAGCTACTTCGGCATGCGGAAGGTCTCACTCGTCAAGGATGAGAAGGGCGTGCTGCGGCTCGGCCTCAACGGCAAGCCCATCTTCCACATCGGCCCCCTGGACCAGGGCTTCTGGCCCGACGGCCTCTACACCGCACCCACCGACGAGGCCCTGCGCTACGACGTCGAGATGACCAGGAAGCTCGGCATGAACTGCGCCCGCAAGCACGTCAAGATCGAGCCGGCCCGCTGGTACTACTGGTGCGACAGGCTCGGTCTCATGGTCTGGCAGGACATGCCCAGCGGCAACAACAAGACGCCCGACGCCCGCAAGCAGTTCGAGGCCGAGCTCACCGCCCTCGTCAAGGGACGCTGGAACCACCCGTCCATCGTCATGTGGGTGCCCTTCAACGAGGGCTGGGGCCAGCACGACACCGAGCGCTACTGCGCGCTGATCAAGAAACTCGACCCGACCCGCCTCGTGAACAACGCGAGCGGCTGGACCGACAAGGGCGTGGGCGACGTTCACGACGTCCACGCCTATCCAGGCCCGCGGTGTCCGAAGCCCGAGGCGAAGCGGGCGGCCGTGCTCGGCGAGTTCGGCGGCCTCGGCCTCGGCGTGGACGGCCATACCTGGGCGAAGAAGACCTGGGGCTACCGCGGCATGGCCAGCCGCGAGGAGCTGACCCGCCGCTACGTCAAGCTCCTCCAGAAGGTCTACGAGCTCAAGGTCAACGCCGGGCTCGCCGCCGCCATCTACACCCAAACCTCCGACGTCGAGACCGAGTGCAACGGCCTGATGACCTATGACCGCGAGATGGTCAAGCCCGACCTCGAGCAGGTCGCCAAGGCCAACCGCTTCGACTTCCCGCCGCCGCCAATCGTCAAGGTCATCGTGCCCACCTCGCAGCAGAAGGCGCAGACCTGGCGCTACACCACGCAGAAGCCCGCCGCAGGCTGGGAGAAGCCCGGCTTCGACGACAAGGCCTGGAAGCAAGGCCCCGGCGGCTTCGGCACGAAGAGCACGCCCGGCGCCATCGTCCGCACCGAGTGGAAGGGCACGGACATCTGGCTCCGACGCGAGTGCACCGTCGGCGAGCCCCAGCCCGGCGACCTTGCCCTCGTGCTCCACCACGACGAGGACGCCGAGGTCTACATCAACGGCGTCCTCGCCAGCAAGACGACCGGCTACACCACCGACTACGAGGAGTTCCCCCTCACCAAGGAGGGCAAAGCGGCCCTCAAGCCCGGCAAGACCCTCATCGCCGTCCACTGCAAGCAGACCCGCGGCGGCCAGTACATCGACGTCGGCATTGTCCGCCTGGTGCCGCGCGAGGCGCCCAAGCGATAGGACAGGAGGAGCGCGATTCGCGAGGTGCGCTGGGAGCGGATGCTTCGCGACGAGCTCTACTGCGTGGCCGCGGGCTCGACGCTTTGGCACGCTCGCACACAGTCGGGCATCGCAGCTCAGCGAAGGAGCCCGATCTTCAAGGGGGAGGGGCTCACGAGAGCCTTGCGGCCGCAGGGCGGCCTGTCGAGGTCGCGACAGGTCACGTGGCAGAGGGCGGTGCAGCCCTCGATGGGGTGGAAGCGGCCGTCGAGCGCCTTGACGCAGAAGGGGAGGGGGTGGCCCTCGCAGTTCGGGATACCCGGGGAATCGGTCTCCTCGGGCGCGGTCTCCTGGCACGTGGCATAGGTCATCCCGCGCGCTTCGCACAGCGACCGAAGGCGTCGGTGAAAGGCCACCCGCTCGGCCCGATGCCACAGGTAGCCGGCCGAGGTGCCTGAGCGGTCCCAGGCGTAGTCACGCGCGAAGCCGCCTGCCGCCTCGGGGGCGATGGCGGCCACGAGCATCTCCATCCTGGCGAAGGACGACTCGGCCTGGCGGCCGCGCGGCGGGCGGCGATCGAGCCGTCCCGTCGAGCAAATGACGTGCCCGCAGCCCGCGTCGGCGAACTGCTCGATCAGCCGCTCGATGCGCCCGAGCCACCCGCCGCCGTAGAGCGCGCGGTAGACGGGCGGGAACACCGGGTCGAGGCGCACCGCGACGTGCACGCCGGCCGCCGAGAGGCGCCGCACGCTGGCCAGCCGTTCCGCGAAGGCGGGCGCCCTGGGCGACAGGAGCTCCAGATACTCCGCAGGCCCCTCGATGGTCGTGGCGACCATCCGACGCGCATGGTCGGCGAAGCCAGGGACGTCGAGGAGGAAGGTCGCATCGCCTTTCGTGACGATGAGGAACGACAGGCCGCGGTCGAGCAGCAGGCGGACGAGCCGCGCCGTCTCGCGGCGGAGCGTCGGCACCGGCTGGCAGGGGTCCGTGGTGTTCGAGATCGAGAGGGGCGGGCAGAGGGTGATGCGGTCGAGGTCGCGCGCGACCAGCTCCGGCAGGTTGTCGTAGACCTCGAGGACGCCGTCCGTCGGGCGGGCGAAGATGGCGTCTCGGGCGTAGCAGTAGACGCAGCCGTGGACGCAGTGGTCGTAGCCGGGCGGCGTGACGTTGACGATCCAGCAGTGGATGCATTTGCGCTGCGGCTTGTCGTACGGGAAGTCGTGGAAGGTCGAGGTCTTCTTGTGGACGAGGCGGACAGTCATGGTGCCGATTGTCGATTGGCGATTGCCGATTGCAGCCAGGGAGAGGAGGCCGCGGGTCTCATCGTAGCGCTTCCTGCTACAGCCGCGTCCAGGTCTTCTTGAACTCGCGGGTGCTGAGCAGCGCGACGTAGTCGGTCTGGCCGGTTCGGGCGCACAGGTCGTCAATGGTGGCCTGGCAGTCGTCGAGACGGCGTCCGTGGATCATGGCGTAGACGTTGTAAGGCCAGTCGGGCGCCGTCGCGCGGTCGTATAGGTGGGTGATGTCCTCGCAGCGCGCCGCCTCGCGGGCAAATGCCTCGACCTCGCCAGGCGGCACCCGCCAGACGCACATGACGTTGGCCGCCACGCCCGCCTTGCGATGGGCGATGCTCGCCGCCACCCGCCGCACTTCGCCGCGATCGAGCATCCCCTGAAGCCGGTTCAGCAGTTCTGGCTCGGGGATCCCGAGTTCCTGCGCCACCTGTGCGTAGGGCGCCGGCACCAGCGGCAGGCCGTCTTGGGTGGACGCGATGATGCGGCGGTCGATGTCATCCATCATCGCTCTCTTCCGTAAGGGCGAACCGCACGCCGATCTTGAACTTCCGGCCCACGGGAAGCGTCTGGACGGGCAGGCCCGTCGCCTCAGCGATGCCGCCGATGGCCGCGTCCAGCTCTCCCTGCGTGCCCGCCGTCATGGTGAACCACAGGTTGTAGGGGCACTCGCCGTGGATCGGCTTGCGTTCGTAGTTGTGGGTCACCCGCTCGCAGGCCGAGACCTGTGCGGCGACCTCCTCGATGCGCTCTGGCGGCACGGCCATGGCCGCGAGCACGCCCACGCGGCCGATCTTCTTCGGATCGAGCACCGGCCCGATGCGTCGGATGAGGCCGCGCTCGTGCAAGGCCCTGACGCGGCCGAGCACCTCATCCTCGCCCATGCCCAGCTCCTCGCCGATGGCCGCGAAAGGCCTGGAGACGAGCGGCAGTTTGGTCTGGAGTCGGTCGAGGAGCTGTCGGTCCTGTGCGTTCACGGTGTCAATCCTTCGTGCGGAGGATGCGGACGCCGTAAGGAGGCAAGGCGAGGGGCTCGGCAAGGATGGCGCGGGCCTCGACGTCCTCGCAGGCGTAGGGCAGCTCGACGCGCTGCGGCGCGCCTGTGAGGTTGGTGACGACGAGCAGCGTGGAATCGCCGTCGCTGCGGCTCGCGAGCTCGACCCCCGCCGGCAGGTCGGGCACGCGGCTGATCTCGAGCGCGTCGAGAATGCCGCGCAGGAAGTGGCGGTAGAAGCGCGGCTCGGCGACCACCCCCAGGTACCAGGCCTCACCGTCGCCGAAGCAGTGTCGGGTGATGGCGGGACGGCCCTCGTAGAAGTCGTGGACGTAGCGGCCCACGACCTCGGCGCCCTCGACGTGGAGCACGTCGCACCAGATGCTGACCTCGAAGCGCTCGCCGTGCTCGAGCTCGACGGCGTTGGCGCCGTGGCCGATGGCGTCGTACTCGGCCACCGCGGCCCCGACCACCCAGGCCAGCGGCCCGGGCGGCTGCTCGGCCCGCGCGATGTTCCGCTCGTCCTTCACCCCCGTGCGGGCCGAGACGAGCAGATGGCCGCCGTGGGCGACGTAGGCCTCCAGGCGGTCGGCGAGGGCGTCGTCGAGCAGGTAGAGCGGCGGGCAGATCACCAGCTTGTAGGCGCCCAGATCCGCCTCCGTGCTGATGACGTCTGCGCCGACGCCGTTGCGCACGAGGCCCTCGTGGTAGCGTTCGAGGAGCAGGCGATGGCTGAAGCCGGGGGCGTTGGGCTGGATCTGGAGCGCCCAGACCTGCTCGTAGTCGTAGAGGATGGCCACCTCGTGGCGCGGCTCCGTGCCATCGAGCGCCTCGGTGAAATGGGCGAGCTCCTCGCCGAAGGCGGCGATCTCGCCGTACCGCCGGCCCGGCTTCCCGTCGTGGTTCAACACCCCCTGCCAGAACTGCTCGGTGCCTGACCGGCAGCTCCGCCAGCGGAAGAAGACAACGGCGTCCGCGCCGCGGCCCACCGCCTGCCACGCCCAGGCCCTGAGCTGCCCTGGACGCGGGACCGGGCTCATCTGGTTCCAGCCCGTGTGGCCGCACTTCTGCTCCATCACCCAGAAGTTCTGCCGCTTGATCCCGCGCATCACGTCGTGGGGCAGGGCGGCGGAGGCGCCCGGGTAGTTGTCCCACGACACGACGTCGAGGTCGGCCGCCAGGGCATAGTAGTCCACCGAATCGTGGAGGCCCATGTAGTTGTGGGTGATGAAGTGGTCGGGGCAGCGCTCGCGGAGGATGGCGATCTGCTCGCGCTGGAAGGCTACGGTGGTGTCGGAGGCGAAGCGGTAGTAGTCGAGGAGCAGCGAGGGGTTGTGGGCCATGGTGCCGCAGCAGGTGCGCCAGGGCAGCGGGATCTGCGGCCAGGCGGAGTATTCCTGGCTCCAGAAGACCGTGCCCCAGGCCTCGTTGAGGGCGTCGAGGGTCTCGTATTTCGTCTGGAGCCAGGCGCGGAAGGCGTCGGCGCAGGCCTCGCAGTAGCAGCGATTGGCGGTCAGCTCGTTGTCGGTCTGCCAGCCGATGACTGCGGGATGCTGGCCGTAGTGGGCGGCCATGGCCTCGGTGACGGCCCGGGAATAGCGGCGGAACGTAGCGTTGGTGAGGCAGCGGTGGAGGCGTGCTCCGAAGCCGCGTGGCTGGCGCATCTCGTCGAGGGGCACGATGTCGGGGTGCTTCTCGACGAGCCAGGCAGGCGGCGCGGCCGTGGGCGTGCCCAGGACGGCCTGGATGCCGCGGCCGGCGAGGATGTCGAGCGCGCGGTCGAGCCAGTCGAACTGCCAGTCGCCCTCGGCCGGCTCCAGCCGCGACCAGGCGAACTCGGCGAGCCGCACCAGCGTGATGCCTGCCTCCGCCATGAGGCGGGCGTCGGTCGGCCAGCGGGCCTCGGGCCAGTGCTCGGGGTAGTAGTCCACTCCCAGAATCATGTCGAGAGCCTCCGTGCGTGGACTTCCAGGATATCGTCGCTGAGCCGGTCGCGGAAGGGGAGGGCGGCGAGGCTCAGCCCGACCGCGGCTGCCCGCAGCAGTCGCCGCAGGGTTGTGCCCAGGGGCAGAAACACGATGTCGCCGCGCAGCGCCGCGTGCAACGCCAGTCGGCGCCGCTCGGCGGGCGCCGTCAGAGCTGCGTAGACCTCGCGGGTCGCCGGCGAGTCGTAGCGGGACGTCATCTCGATGGCCTCAAAGCCACACTTGTCGAGCAGGCGGTCGATGGTGCGCGGCGCGAACTGGAACAGGTGCTGCTCCGGATGCAAGTGCCGCCAGGCCGGCCCGCCGAGGAGGGCGTTCAGGCTCGCGAAGTTCGGCATCGAGAGCGCCAGGATGCCGTCGGGCCTCAGCACGCGTCGCGTGGCCTGGAGGAACCCTCGCGGGTCACGGACGTGCTCGAGGACGTCGCGCATCACGACGGCATCGAAGCTCCCGGCCTCGAGGCCCGCGTCCTCGAGGCGCGCGACACGAATGTCTACACTGAAGTGCTCGCGGGCGTAGCGGGCCGCGAAGTCCGAGAGCTCGAGCCCAATGGCCGTCCAGCCGCGGCGCTCGGCGACGTGGAGCAGATAGCCCAGGTTCGAGCCGACCTCCAGGAGGCGGCCGGGGCGGACCAGGCGCTCCAGGCGCCGCAGGCGCCCGTCGAAGAAGCCTTCGAGGCCCTCACGATTCTCGATGTAGGACGGCTCGCCGGCGTGGGTCGGCGTCGTGAAGTAGTCCTCCCCATAGACAGCGGCCAGCGCCTCGTCGCTCGGCTGCGGGTCCACGTAGGCCAGCCCGCATCGGCGGCATCTAACTAGCGGCAGGGCGTCATAGAGCGTCTCCGGCTCGTCGGCGCCGCACAGATTGCAGGCGACGTGGATGCCGAGCGCGTCGTTCACTGCCCGGGGGCCTCCTTGCCCTGGCCGATGGGAACTGCCCGTATTCTAGCCGAGGCCACCGAGACCATCAAGTGGCCGATGCGCCCCCGCCAGGCTGGGAACCCGCGTGCAGCAGCTCTTGGGCCTCCTTCCGGCACGGCGAGCTCCCGACATGCGGGAAAACCGCATATCACGGCGGGTGAAGGGCTTGCAGAAGCGGCACGTCGCGCCTATAATAGGGCGGTAGAGCCTTCCAGCGCAACACGCGCGTATCGTGCGCGCAGGTTGGGCCGAGGAAAACTCGGACTGGGCACACCCTATGGGATCGAGCGGCTTTGCGGGCCGACTCCGCCGAAGCGGCTACGTCGCCTCGCGAAGGCGGATCGATCCCATAAGGCTCGCCCTCCGCCTGCAAGTGGTGTCGTTGGGGAGTTGTTGAAGAGGCAAACAAGACCAACGGAGTTGGCTTTGTTTTCTAGTGTGCCCGGCCCGAGTTTTCATCTTGGATTGCCGGCTCAGCCTGCGGTAGGGTATCGGCCACAACGCCAGTGAGGACGGGTCCGATGGGGAAGCAAGAGCCGCGCGTGGTGGTGGCGACCGCGCCAGAGGACGGCGGTGGAACGCTGAGCATCTCCGAGACGGTGCTGGCGGAGATCGCTGTGACGGAAGCCGCGGCCACCGATGGGGTAGCGCTGCCCCACGAGGCCGACCGCAAGGGCAAGGGCATGGCGCTGGAGGACGTGGGGGTGCAGCTCGAGGGCCGGGAGGCCGTCTTCGAGGTGCACATCGGCGTTCGCCACGGCCTGCGGATGCCCGAGGTGGCCGACGCGCTGCGCCAGCGCATCGCCGACGCCGTGCGCGCCAAGACGGGTTACACGGCGCGGGCCGTCAACATCATTGTCGAGCGGGTGCTGCCCCCGGCCCCCGAGCCGGCGGCACCCTGAGCCTGGAGAGCATTGATGGGGAAGGACAGCACGCCCCAGGAGCCGCCGGTCCTCAAGCAGGCTCTCGGGAGCCTCGAGGTCTCCGAGGCCGTCTTCCACGATCTGTTCGCTGAGGTCATCGACGCCATGCCCGGCGTCGCGTCGGTGAGCCGCACGTCAGGCGGCCTCTTCCACCGCAGCCACGACAGCGTGCGGGTCGAGCGCGGAGCCGGCGAGGTCGCTTTCTCGGTCAACCTGAGTGTTCACTACGACGTGAACATCCCGAAGCTCGCCACCGAGCTGCGCGGACGGGCGCGCGCCGCCATCGAGGAGCTGACCGGCTACACGGTGCGGGCCGTGAACGTGACGATCGACCACATCCTGCCCCCGGTGCCCGCTGCTGCGGAGCAGCAAGAGCCCGCGGGCGACGACGTCCCCGATATCCCGCCTGTCCCCGACGAGGAGTAGGGCTGCCGCCCCCACCGCATGCTTGTCCTCGGCATCGAGACATCGAGCCGGCTGGGCAGCGTGGCGCTGTGGCGCGACGGCCGGACTCTGGCCGAGCGCACCATCGCGCAAGGCCGCGAGCACGGCGCGCGCCTCTGGATCCAGCTCCGCGACGCCTTCGCCGACGCCGGCCTCGACCCCGACCAGCTCGACCTGATCGCCGTGAGCCAGGGACCCGGCTCCTACACAGGCCTGCGCATCGGCCTCACCGCCGCGCGAACCGCCGCCTGGACCCTCGGCACGGCCGTCCTCGGCGTGCCCAGCCTCGACGTCATCGCCCAGAACGCTCCGCCCGAGGCGGCCCACGTCGCAGTCCTGCTCGACGCCAAGCGCAAGCAGGTCTACGCCTGTCTCTACGAGCGGAGCGGGGGCGTCCTCGGGGCGGCGATGCCCTACTGTGTCGTCCGGCCCGAGGAGCTCGAGCTGCCGACGCCGTGCCTCGTGCTCGGCGACGCGGTCCGGCGGCATCGCGGCGCTCTGGCTCGCGAGGGCGTGACCCTCGGCGATGAGGAGCAGTCGCGGCCCAGCGCCGCCGTGGTGGCGCGGCTGGCCGCGGAGCGATACGCGGCAGGGGAGCGCTGCGAGCTCCACGCCCTGACGCCCATCTACCTGCGGCGGCCCGAAGCGGAGGAAGTGTGGGAACGCACACACGGCAAGAGCTGACGCCCCCCGCCGCCGGCGCCAGCCCGGCGCCCGTGGCGGCGCGCACGTGGGCGAGCATCGATCTGGCAGCGGTGCGCCACAACGTCCGCGAGGCGCAGCGCCTGGCAGGCGACGGTGTGGGCGTGGCGGCCGTGGTCAAGGCCAACGCCTACGGCCACGGCGCGGTGCCCGTGGCCCGAGCGGCGGCCGAGGCCGGCGCAGCGGCGCTGGTGGTGGCCAATGCCCGCGAGGGCGTCGAGCTCCGCGAAGCAGGCATCGCGGCGCCGATCATCATCGCAGGCGCCTCGTTCCCGTCGGACGCCGATGCCATCGTGGCGCATGGCCTCGAGCCCTGCCTGGCGCCCCCTGAGCTGCTTGAGGCGGTCGCCGAGGCGGCGGAGCGGCGGGGAGTGACAGCCCGCGTCCACATCATGGCCGACCTCGGCATGGGCCGCGACGGCGTCACGTGGGGCGAGGCGCTGGGCCTCGCCGAGCGCCTCCATGAGACCCCGCGCGTCATCCTCGAGGGCGTGGCCTCCCACTTCCCGACCGCCGACGACATCGACACGAGCTTCTCGGAGGCGGAGATCGCCCACTTCGAGCGACTGCTCGCCGAGATCGAGGCGCGCGGTCACCAGCCCCGCCGCGTCCATCTGGCCAACTCGGCGGCGCTCCTGCGCCTGCCCGACGCCCGCTTCAACATGGTGCGAGCCGGCATCATGCTCTACGGGATGGCTGCCTCGCCTGTCGTCGAGGGGATGGCCGGCTGGCGGCCCGCGCTCTCGTGGCGGACCCGCGTCGCCTACGTCCGCGCCGTGGCGGCCGGGACGCCCATCGGCTACGGCCATATCTGGACAGCGCCGCGCGACACAGTGCTGGCGACGCTCCCTGTCGGCTATCACGACGGCTACCTGCGCTGCTACTCGAACAACGCCGATGTCCTCCTCCGCGGGCAGCGGGCGCCCGTGGTAGGACGCGTGTCGATGGACTATACGGTCGTGGACACAGGGCACATCCCCGGCGTGGCGGTCGGCGACGTGGCGACGCTGATCGGCTGCGACGGCGACGAGACCATCCGCGCCGAGGAGCTGGCCGAGCGCCGCGGCACCATACCCTACGAGGTCACCTGCGCCATCGGCCCGCGGGTCGAGAGGCGGTATGGGGGAGTGGAAGGGCAGGCGTGAGCCTGTCGCGATTTCCGATTTCCGATTGCCGGTTTCCGATTGCCGATTGAGTGCCGTGACAAGCGAACCTGAACGCGACGCAGCGGGAGATGGCGCCCCCAGGGTTCCCCGGGGAGGCGAGGGCGCGCCCGTCGGAATGCGAAGCAATCGGCAATCGGCAATCGGCAATCGGCAATCCTCCTGGCTGGCCATCGTTCTCCTCGCCGCCTGCCTCATCCGCGTCGCCTCAGTCGCCGGCTTCCAGCTTCTGCCGCCCCTGGGCATCGGTGGCCGCGAGCCGGTGCGCCTGGCCGAGCACCCGCTGTTCCCCGACTCGGTCGAGTATCTGAAGGTCACTGAGAACATCCTGGCCGGGCGCGGCGTGATGGTGGACCATGCGAGCCAGATCGGGCGCATGCCGGGCTACCCGGTGTTCCTGGCCGCGACATGGGGCCTCTTCGGGAAGAGCCTGCTTGCGGCGAGGCTGGCGCAGGCGCTCGTCGGGACGCTCGCCGTGTGGCTGGTCTGGCGTCTGGGGAGAGCTGTGTTCGGCGACTTCGAGGGCCTGGCGGCGGCGTGGATCCTGGCGGTCTATCCCTTCGCCGTGATGTTCACGCCGCTGATCCTGGCGGAAACGGTGTTCATAGCGTTCCTGCTCTGGGGTGCGCTGTGCCTGCGGTCGGCGTGGGCGGGGCGGACGGGCTCGGCGGCGCTGGCGGGTCTGGCCTTCGGCCTGGCGACACTGGTGCGGGCATCGCTGCTGCCCGGGGTGTTGCTGTTCGCGGCGGCGTGGGTGCTCCTGAGGCGGTTTGCGAAGGGGGCGGTGGCTCGCGCAACGCTGATGCTCGCGGTGTTCGCCGCGACGATGACGCCGTGGACGGTGCGGAACTGGTTGGCGAGCGGCGGGCATTTCGTGCCGACGACGCTGCGCGCCGGCCCGTCGCTCTACGAGGCTCTGAACCCCGAGGCCGACGGCGGCCCTATGATGGACCGCATCAACTGGGGATGGGGCACCACCGGCCTGAGCGAGTACGAGCAGCACCGTCTCTGGCAGCAGCGCGCCGCCGCATGGGCGAGGGCGAATCCGGGCCGCGTGCTGGCGCTGGCGGGCCGCAAGCTCGTCCGCTTCTGGAACCCGATCCCGAACGCCGGCGAGTTCCGCCGTCCGCTGCTGTGCGCGGCCATCGCGGTGCCGTACGTGGCCGTGATGCTGCTGGCGCTGGTGGGCCTGGCGGGCTCGTGGCGGCGGCTGGAGGCATGCTTGATCCTGCTCCTTCCCGTCGTGTATTATGCGCTCTTGCATGTGGTTTTCGTCTCGTCGATTCGCTACCGGCTGCCCGTGATGCCGCTGCTGATGGTGGTGGCGGGTCACGGAGCGGCCCGACTGCTCCGGCGCGTGGCCCGCGAGCGTCCCTCACCCCAGTGAGGCCGCCTGAGTGTAAGGGCGGCCCGCGATGGTGGTCCATGGCCGATCACTCGCGCGACGCAGTACGATCCGGATCCGCCGGACGGCGGCGCCGGCGGCCCGCGCCGGCTCACGACTACCGCCACGTCCGCGCGCGTCGGCGCTGGCTGGTGGTGCTCGCGATCGCCGGCATCGTCGTCTTCCACGCGGCGCTCACGGCCCGGCTCTTCCTGTCGCCCGACCAGGTGCGGTTCCGCATCCAGACGCTGCTGGAGGAGCAGTCGCCGGGGAAAGCGACGGTGGGTGCGGCGAGCTATGAATTGCCCTTCGGCGTGCGGCTGCGCGACATCGAGCTCTACCGCTCGGAGGAGCAGGGCGGCGGGCGTTTCTTCAAGGCGGAGGGCCTCAAGGTCCGCGTGCTGCTCCCTGCACTGCTGCGGGGCGAGATGGCGCTGGACAACCTGGTCTTCGAGCAGCCCGAGCTGCGGGTGGCGCCGCGCCCGGCGAAGCCGGAGGAGCCGGTGCGCGGGCTGCCCGACGTGCCGGTCCAGCGCGTCGTGTGGCGCGGCGGCACGATCCACTTCGAGCAGGGCGCTCTCTACGAGAAGAGCCCCCCGCAGACCCTGCGCAGCGTCAACATCGAGTTCAGCAAGCTACTCCGCCTGGAGAATGCCTTTGACTTCGAGGGCTCGGCGGCCTCGGACCTCTGGGGCCGCTGCGACCTGAGCGGGATGGCTGACCTGAAGCGGCGGCGGCTCGACGCGGCCGTGAAAGCCCGCAGCATCCCCATCGACGACGCCCTGCTCGCCCTGCTCAGCAAGTCGCCCCGCACCGTGATCCTGGCACGCAACCTCGAACGCTACGGCATCAAGGGCACCGTGGACATCCAGGTCGAGGCCTCCGTGGAACCGGGCAGCAGCGGGCCGCCCGAGATCAAGGCGACGGTGGACCTGCTGGACTGCGAGGCCACCTGGCGGGAATTCCCAGTCCACGTCACAGAGCTGCGGGGACAGGTGGTCTACGACGGCGAGAGCGCCTACTACCGCAACATCCAGGGGCGCGCCGGAACCGCCACCCTCGGGCTCACAGGGCGCTCGTCCAACCTCAACCAGCGCGACGCGGTGAAGGTGGCGATGCACCTGGTGGTGCGCGACCGCCGCCTCGACGGGGCACTGTACGACGCTGTCTCGAAGTACAAGCACCCCAGGCACGACCGCTACGTGCTGAAGGAGGCGTGGGACCGCTGCGGTATCCAGGATGGCGTGCTGGACCTGGACTACCACTCGACCTGGTGGCAGGAGGACCACTCGTACCAGGGCAAGGTCCTCGCGCGCATCCGCGAGGGGAAGGCGACGTACCGCCACTTCCCCTACCCCCTGGATCACATCGCAGGGACTGTGCGGTGGGAGCAGGGACGCGGTGAGAAGGGGGGCGTGACCTACATCGACAAGCTCACCGGCCAGCGCGGCAAGGCCAGCGTCGAGCTGACCGGATCGGCGGCCGATGCCGGCGATGTGGACGTCAGCATCCGAGCCTTCGACGTCCCCTGCGACGAGGTTCTCCGCCAGGCGCTCCACCCCCGCTGGCGGAAGACATATGATGAGCTGCGGCCCGTGGGCACCGTCGCCGCCGACATCCAGATCAAAGGACAAACCAAGCCGCCCGCCGTGCCGCTCTACAGGCTCACCATCCGCCCCGAGGGCGCCTCGTTCCATCGGCGCGGCTCCCCCTACAAGGTGGACGACGTGCGGGGCGAGCTGGTGGTGGACGAGACGGGGAGCGTCAGCTTCCGCAACCTGCGCGGGCGGATCGGCGAGATCCCCGTCCAGTTCCATGGCACCGTGACTGCCGACGGGGAGCGGAGCCTCTTCGATATCCGGGTTGTGGCCGACGAGGTCGAGCTCGGCCCGAGGACACGCGCGCTGCTGAACGAGACGGCGGCGAAGGTCTACGACCAGCTCGAGCCGCTGGGCAAAGTGAAGCTCACGTGGCGGCTCTTCACCGACCGCGCCACAGGCAAGGAGCGGCAGACGACGATCATCGAGTGTGGCCAGGACTGCTCGATCCGCCACCACCGCTTCCCCCTGCGGGTCGAGGGCCTGATGGGCAGCATAACGATCGAGGGCTCGGGCCGCACCACCTTCCGCGGCCTCCAGGGCAGGGTCGGCCGCGCGGCCATCGAGGCGCTCGAAGGCGAGTACGTCCCAGGCGATGAGGGCCTGCGGATGACCCTGCGCGCGCGGGGCCTCGCGCTCGACGAGCGCCTCCGACGCGCCCTGCCCGAGACCTGGCACAAGCCGTGGGACGAGGTCAGCCCCACGGGCGAGGCCGACGTCGAGTACCAGTACCGCGACAACCCCAAGGATAGGGACCATCCCTTCACGCGGGTCATCGTCGAGCCCGCCGGCGCCGCGTTCCGCGCCAGGCAGCTCCCGCTGCCGATCTCCGATGTCTCTCGCGGCGTCATCACCTTCGACGGGATGGGCAACGCCACGATCAGCAACGTCCTCGGCAAGCACCGCGGCCGCACCGTGTCCATCTCAGGCCAGGTCAAGGCGGACGCCAAGGCGAGCATCCTGAGCCTCGACGTTGCCGCTGCCGAGCTCGCCCTCGACAGGGAGTTGCGGGCCGCGCTCGGCAAGGACTGGCAGGGCCTCTTCGACCAACTCGAGCCGACCGGCACCATCGGTGCCGACGCCCACATCGAGCTGAACCTCTCGACGGCCAAAGTCCTGTCCTTCACGCTCGACGCCAGGCTCAAGGGCTGCGAGGCCACGTGGAAAGAGCTGCCCGTCCCCGTCAGCGGCCTGCGCGGCAGCGTCAGCTATGCGGAGGGCGTGGCTACAGTGACCGACGTAGTGGGCCGGGTGGCCATGGCCGACGAGGTGCGCCTCGAAGGGCAGGTGGCGCAGGTGGGGACCGGGGCGCCGACTCGGCTGAGGGTGCGCGCGCGGAACGCGCGGCTCGAGCCCGCACTGCGCCGCGCGCTGCCAAAGCAGGTGCAGGAGGCGCTCGACGCCCTCGCCTTCAAGGGCGTCCTCGAGCTGGTGGACGTGACGGTCGCCCGCCCGGCCGATGCTAAGGAGCCGACCCGCTTCTTCGGGACCGTGACCCTGCGCGACTGCTCCTTCGAGCGGACCTGGCCCTTCGAGAGCGTGAGCGGAGACGTGCACATTGCCACGGGCGAGCTCACCCCGCAAGGTGCTCACAGCGTCAGCGGGCGCCTGGCCCTCGACCGGCTGGTGGTCAAGAAGCTGCCTGTGACGGGGCTCCGAGGCCAGTTCAGCTATGGGCTCGACGCCGCGGGGAAGGCACCCGAGCTGTCGTTGGCCAGCCTGGCGGGCAGCTTCTGCGGCGGACGGCTCAGCGGGGAGGCGGCGGTCGGCTTCGGCAAGGACGCGCCGTTCCGAGCGGTCCTGCGGCTCAACGGCGTTGACTTCAAGGAGTTCTGCCGCGACGCCGTCCGGACAACCTATCGTGCCACGGGGGTGATGGACCTGCGGGTGGAGCTCCCCACGGGACGGCTCAAGGCCGAAAAAGGCTTGATCGGCGACGGCGAGGCCTTCGTCACGCGGGGCGAGCTGGGCGAGCTGCCGCTGGTCGTGGCGCTATTCCGAGTGCTCCAGCTCGGCGCCCCTGAGCGGTCGCTGACGACGGGCGGCATGCGGTTCGGCATCGGCGAGAAGCAGCTCGTCATCAAGGAGCTGTTCCTCGGCCGCGACAACTCCGTGCTGACCCGCGCGTCGGGGACGGTCGGCTACGACGGGCAGCTCAAGCTGACGTTCGTCACGTCGAAGGAGGGCGGGCTGATCTCGAACTTCGTGGGCCGGACGCTCGATAGCCTGGTGCAGTACGAGATGCGAGGCACCCTCGACGAGCCGAAGGTGAACCCTGTCCCCCTGCCGCTTCCCAAGACGATCCTCGACGAGATCATCCGCGGCTTCGGCATCTGGCAGGCCCTCACCGGCAGCGGACGCACCCGTGAGGAGCCGCCACCCTAGCACTCGCCCCGACGCTCCACCGCCGGCCCGGACGGGCCGACGACGCTCCAGCGCCGCCTTCCAGCAGCCAGGGACACCTTGGACAAGATGAGACGCAACAACGCGCTGGTGTGGGGGCTGTTGGCCGCCGTCCTTGCCCTGGGCGCGGGCCTTCGTCTCTACCGCGTCGGGGCCAAGTCGGTGTGGCTGGACGAGACGGCGGCGCTGGAGCTGGCGGGCCGTCCGCTGTTCGGCACGGCCGAGGGGGGCTGGAGGGCGGGGCTGCTGGCCGAGTGCGCCCGGCGGGACACCCACCCGCCCTTCTATTACGCCTTGCTGCATCTCTGGCTCTGGGGCTCGGACGGCGCGGCGCGGGCACGCGCCCTGTCGGCCGTGTTCGGCGTCGTCGCTATCGGGGTGCTCTACGCCCTGGCGCGGCGGCTGCTGGGGAGAGGCCCCGCGCTCGTGGCCTCGCTGCTGCTGGCCCTGTCGGCCTGGCAGGTCTACTTCGCCCAGGAGGCGCGGCACTACGTGCTGAGCGCCTTGCTGGCTGCCCTGTCGTGGTACTTCCTGGTGCGGGTGCTCGAAGGTGAGGGACGGCGGAGGGCGCTGTGGCTGGGGCTGGCGCTGGCGAACGCGGCGGGGATGTACACCTTCTACTACCACGCCTTTGCGATGGCGGCGCAGCTCGCCGTGCTCCTCGTGCTGTGGCGGCGTGGCGGGCGGCGGCTCGTCGCGCCGTGGTGCCTGTGGCAGGTGATCCCCGCCGCGCTCTTCGCGTTCTACCTGCCCGTGGTGTTCGGGCATCTGGCGAAGCTGCGGCGCCTGGCGCCGTCGGCGCGGCCTGGTGGGATGGGGGTGATGGACTTCGCGGCGACGGGCGCGCAGTTCGCCGCAGGCTTTCTGGCCGAGATGCGGGAGCTGCTGGGCCTGCCGGGCCTTCCTGTGCGTGTCGGGCTCGCGGTGCTGGCGCTGGCGGCTATTGGTGTAGGGCTGGCGGGCATCCGGCGCCATCACGCGGCGGTGGTCGTGGCGCTGGGCTGGCTGCTCGTGCCGCTCGCCATCACCGCCTTCTTCCCGTTCAAGGGGCACATCTACGAGCCGAAGCACTTGATCTTCGCCGCGCCGGCTCTGGCGCTGCTGCCTGCCATCGGCCTGGTGGCGCTGCGTGGCAAGCTCAAGGCGATCCCCGCCGCCGTGGCTGTCCTGCTGGTCGCGGCCAACGTGTGGTCGCTCGTGCGGTGGTACGATCGCCGGGTCGAGAAGGAGAATTGGCGAGACGCCGTCTCCCGCATCGCCCAGCAGGCCCGCGAGGGCGACGTGCTCGTCCTGAGCCCGCCCTACGTGATCCTGCCGTTCCAATACTACTACCGCCAGGGCCGGGTGGGCGGCGCGCGTCCGAAGCTGGAGCTGCGGGAGGCGAGGGCCGTGGGCGTGCCGTTCCGCGGGACGGCGCCCCTCGGCAAGCGCGTCTGGCTCCTCCAGTGCCGCAGCAACGTGTCCATCCCCAATCCCCGGGTCTTCGATGTGTTGCGCCCCTACCCGCGGCAGTTCCACGAGCAGTACCGCGACCTCGTCGGCACCATCGACGTCATCCTCTTCGATACCCGCCAGCCGGCGGACGCCGAATCCCCCTGAATGCGAGAGGCGGCTCCGGCAGCCCGATGAGGCCTGCGGGAGCGGCGCGCGAGGCGCGGTTGCAGCAGCGTCTGCCGATGGGTAAGATCACCGATGCTCGTCGGCTGGGAGGCGCGGGACAGAGGACTCTGTGGCACGCTACAGGCTGATAGGACGGACGGCGGTGGTCGTATGCGTCCTCGCCGCCATCGTGGCTGGGGCGGGGCTGGTGCGCTGTCACCTCATCGGCAGCAAGTCGTTGTCGCTGGCCGAGGCGGGGGCGGTGAAGGCGGCGCGGGGGACGTGGGACGAAGTCTTCTTCGCGCCGCGCCCTGGTGACCCCGATCCGCCGCTCCATGTGGCGGCGCTGCGGCTGTGGCTGCGCGGGTCGGCGAGCGACGCGCGCGCCCGCGGGCTGTCGGCGGCGGCGAGCACGGCGACCCTCGTGCTGCTGTACGCCCTGGCCCGCCTGCTGCTGCCGCGCTGGGCGGCGCTGGTCGTGACGGGGCTGTCGGCCGTCTCGGCGTGCCAGGTCTCTCACGCGCAGCAGGCGCGGCCGCCCGCCCTGGCCGCCCTGTTGGTTGTGGCGGGGTGGTACGTGCTGACGGAGCTGGTCGCGGGGCGCCGACTCGAGCGCTGGCCCCTGTGGCTGGCGCTGGCCGTCTGCAACCTGGCGGCTCTCTACACCTCGGCTGCCACGCTGTTGGCCGTCCTCGCGCAGCTTCTCGCGCTGCTCCTCGTCTGGCGCGAGGTGGGGCGGAAGCTGGTGGTGCCGTGGCTCGTTTGGCAGCTCGTGCCGCTCGCTGGGTTTGCGTTCTATGTGCCGGTGTTCCTGGAGCGGCTGCCTGCGGCCGGCGGGGGGGCCTCGGCGGGCGCATGCCTGTGGGCGACGGCCCGGCTCGGGGCCGGGGTGTTGCCCGATCTGGCGGAGCGCCTGGGAACGGCAGGCGGTGTGACAGGCATCGCGAGCGTGGTGCTCGCCGTTGTGGTGGGGCTGGCGGGCGGGCGACGGTGCTGGGCGGCGGTGGCGATCGGCCTCGCGTGGCTGGCGCTTCCCTTGGCGGGCGCGGCGGCGCTGCCGCCTGCGCTTCGGGCGCAGGTCTGCGAGCCGGGGCAAGTGGTCTACGCGGCGCCGGCGCTGGGGCTGCTCGTGGCAGCGGGGCTGGTGGGGCTGCGGGGGAAGCTCAAGGCCATCCCGATCCTGATCGCCGTGGCGATGGTCTGGCTGAACGCCGCGTCGCTGCGGCGGTACTACCGGCCGAGCGTGCAGCGGGAGCCGTGGCACCTGGCAGGGGAGTGGATGAAGGGGCACGTCGTGCCGGGCGATATGGTGTGCCTCAACCCGGGCTGCCTGCGGGCGCCCTTCGACCGCGGCTACCGCGGCCCGGCCATCCTGCGGCGCGAGGTCCCCGCCACCGGCAGCCCGCTATGGCCCGGCGACCTCGGCCTCGAGCGCCGGACGTGGGTCGTCACGCGGCGCGGCCGCGGCCCCGCGGCCAACCCCGCCCTCGACGAGGCGCTGCGCCGCTATCCGCTGCTCATCGAGCAACGCTTCCCGGGCCTACGGGCCAGCATCGAGCTCCGCCTGTTCGACACCCGACGGGTGCCCTCCGACTAGCCGATCGGCGGCTACAGAGGGCTCGGTCACCCCTGAGGAGGGGCACCGGCAGGCGAAGCGGCGGCCAGGGCGCGCTCGAGGTGGGCCTTGCTGCGCTCGAGGGCCGCCACGGTGGCCGGCTCCTCCAGCTCGAAGACCAGCCGGCCGGCAAAGCCGCGTTCGCTGAGCCGCGTCAGCAGGGCGGGGAAGTCGATGAGCCCGGTGCCCGCCTCGCGGTGGTCCCGCCAGTCGTCGAAGCGGACATCATGGACGTGGCAGTGCCAGAGCCGGTCGCCGAGCCGGTCCACGACGCCGAGCAGGTGTGTGTTGTAGGCCTCGGCCCCGCGGTCGGTGTTGCGCTGCTCCCGGCCGACGGCGGCGGAGAGGTGCCCGACGTCCAGGCACGCGCCGACGGCGGGATGCTCGACGGCGTCTATGAGCTCGGCGAAGGCGTCGCCGACCGGGTAGCCCGTCTCGAGCGCGACCCGCACGCCGGCCTTCCCTGCTCGGTCGCCGAGCCAGCGGCAGGCGTCGGCGAGCCGGTCCGCCAGATCGTCGTAGGATGGCACCGGGCACGGGGCGACGTGGAAGACGCCCACGCTCCCGCCCAGGCCGGCCAGCGCGTCGAGCGCCTCGGCGATCAGCTCCCGGCCAAGCTCCTCGACGAACTTGTTGGCGCTGACCAGCGGGCAGTTGACGAAGGGCAGGTGGCCGTCCACGACCTCGAACGCCTCGATGGCCTGGCGCAGCACCCGCCGCTCCGCCTCACCCGCCTCCCGCCACCACATCCCCGGCAGCCGGCCGACCGAGTGGAACGCCTCGCCCCACAGCGTCAGTTCGACGGCGCGGAACCCCATGTCGGCAGCCGTGGCGAGCGCCGCCTCCATGGTGGCTCCCGCAAAGCAGGCCGTCGAAGCCGAGAGCACCATGTCGCCCATCCGCCGGACCCCTCTGCACGAGTGCCGCTGAACATCATAGCGAATCCGTCACTGGCAGTCTAGCGCGGCGGGCGGGCGGCCCGCGCGGGTCCTGTTTGAACGGCTGCGGAGGCTGTGGTATACTCCCACGGTGGTAGTGGTCCGGCCACGCAGGGACGCGAGTGGACGCCGCCACGGACAGGGGAAAGCACCCATGCGAACAGTGGTGACCGGAGCGGCCGGGTTCCTGGGCTCACACCTCTGCGACGCGCTCCTGGCACGGGGCCATGAAGTCGTCGCCATTGACAACGTGCTGACGGGCTCGACCGACAACATCGCCCACCTGTTCGGACGCCCGGACTTTCGCTTCTACCAGCACGACGTCACCCATTACATGTACATCCAGGGCGAGGCGGACCACGTCCTGCACTTCGCCTCGCCGGCCAGCCCGGTGGACTACCTGCGCTACCCCATCCAGACGCTGAAGGTCGGCTCCCT
Organism: uncultured Planctomycetota bacterium; assembly: GCA_964506385.1. Classification (GTDB taxonomy): domain Bacteria; phylum Planctomycetota; class PUPC01; order DSUN01; family DSUN01; genus CAZDNN01. The sequence continues at coordinate 8,153 of CAZDNN010000005.1, read as the reverse complement.
GGGCACCCACAACGCCCTCGGCCTCGCGAAGGGCAAGGGCGCGCGGTTCCTGCTTGCATCCACGTCCGAGGTCTACGGCGACCCCCTCGTCCATCCGCAGCCCGAGGACTACTGGGGCAACGTCAACCCGGTGGGCTACCGCGGCGTCTACGACGAGGCGAAGCGCTTCGCCGAGGCCATGACCATGGCCTACCATCGCCAGCACGGGCTCGATACCCGCATCGTCCGCATCTTCAACACCTACGGCCCCAGGATGCGCATCGACGACGGCAGGGCACTGCCCAACTTCTTCTGCCAGGCGCTCCGCAACGAGCCGATCACCATCTACGGCGATGGCTCGCAGACACGCAGCTTCTGCTATGTGGACGACTTGATAGAGGGCATCTGCCGCCTGCTGGAGTCCGACGAGCACTTCCCGGTTAACATCGGGAACCCCGCTGAGATCACGATCCTCCAGCTCGCCGAGGAGATCATCGAGCTCACCGGCAGCACCAGCGAGATCACCTTCCAGCCGTTCCCCGAGGACTACCGCGACGACCCCAAGACCCGCCGGCCCGACATCACGCGAGCGACGCAGATCCTCGGCTGGCAGCCGGCCGTCGACCGACGCGACGGCCTGCGCCGGACCCTTGGCTACTTCCGCGAGCGGTTGGGCCTCTGTGACGCCAGCACGTCATGACGACCACGTCGGCCAACCAGAGCGATCCCCTCGTCGGCCGCACCATCTGCGGCTGCGCGATCGTCCGCCTCCTCGGCCAGGGTGGCATGGGCAGCGTCTATATCGGGCGCCAGCTCTCCCTCGACCGCATCGTCGCAGTCAAGGTGCTCTCCCCGGCGCTCAGCTCCAACGAGGAGTTCCTCGGCCGCTTCCGCCGGGAGGCCCGCGCGCTGGCCAACCTCAAGCATCCCAACATCGTGGCGGTCCACGACTTCGGCGAGGAAGGCGCGATCCACGCGGTGGTCATGGAGCATGTGGACGGCGAGAGCGTGGCCGACATGCTGACCCGCACAGCCATCCTCCCGCTGCCCCAGGCCCTGGACATCGTCCGCCAGGTGGCCGAGGGCCTCGCGTGCGCCCACCGTCAGGGCATCATCCACTGCGACCTCAAGCCCGAGAACATCCTGGTCACCGCCGACGGCGTCGCCAAGGTCATTGACTTCGGTCTCGCGAAAAGCCTCCGCGGCGACGCGCTCCGCATCACCCAGGAGGGAGCGATCCTCGGCACCCCGCACTACATGAGCCCCGAGCAGTGCGAGGGCGTCCCGCTCGACGCGCGCACCGACATCTACTCCCTCGGCGCCTCATTCTACCGCATGGTCGCCGGCGTCGACGTCTTCGACGCCGACAACGCCTTCGCCATCATGCTCAAGCACAAGGGCGAGCCGCCGGCCGACCCGCGCCGCTTCAACCCCGATCTCCCCGCCGCTGTGGCCCGCGTCGTCCTCCGGATGCTGGCGAAGAGGCCCGAAGACCGCTACCAGGACGCTGGCGAGATCGTCGCCGCACTGTCCGAGGACGCCCTCGCAGCCCCCGAGCGCGAGGAGAAGGTCAACCCACGTCACGAGGTGGACTTTCTCCGCGACGCACTCGAGGCCGAGCTGGTCGCGCCCGACCAGGCTCGCGCCTGCGTAGCCGAGCTGGGCGACGAGCCTGTCGCCGACCTCCTGATCCGCAAGAAGCTGCTCACCCCCGAGCAAGCCGAGCAGGTGCGCGCGCGGGGCGCCGCGCGCGAGCAGGCGCGGCGCGACCAGCAGTTCGTCCGATTCGCCATTGACGCAGGCCTCGTCGCCAGTGAGCAGGTGGCCCGCTGCCTGCGCATCCAGCAGGCCAGCCGCAAGCGCGGCCAGCTCGTCAAGCTCAGCAAGATCCTCGTCGATGAGGGCGTGCTTGACCAGCGCGACGTGGTCCGCGTGCTCCTGCGACAACTCAAGGACGCGCAGCGCCGCGAGGACGCTGATTTCCTGCTCCTCGTGCGCGACCGCGGGCTGCTCTCCGAAGCCGAGCTGTCCCGAGCCAAGGCTCAGCAGCGGCGCGCCGAGGCCAGCGGCCACCACAAGCTCCTGCGCCAGGTCATCGTCGAGCTCGGCCTCCTGTCGGAGATGCAGGTGGCAGAGCTCGTTGCGGCCAAGCTGCGCGCCGACCTCGCCGCGGTCGCATCGGAGAGCGAGTCAAAGGACAGGGACGGCGGCGGAGTGCTCTTCGACGAAGAGGCCCTGCGGGTGGAGGAGACCGAGCCGTGTCCCGCGTGCGGCAAGCCGGTCGACGTCGGCGCACGAACCTGTCCCGCCTGCGGATGCCGTGTGGCCGATGCCCTGCGGCAGGCCGCCCTGAGCGGCGCGGCCGCAGCGGACCCGCCGGCGCGGCAGGCGGAACGAGAGGGCGAAGGAGCAGGGAAGTGGGCCATCCGCATGGCCGATGGCGAACCGTCCAGGCCTCTCACCGGTAAGGCGATCGTGCAGCTCGCCCGGGAGAAGCGGCTGAAGCCCGACAGCGTGCTCCGCGGACCGCTGACGGGTGGTGTGTGGCGCCAGGCGCGCCACGTGCCGCGGCTGTGCCGGCTCTTCGGAGTCTGCCACTTTTGCGAGGCCAGGCTTCCCTCCAAGGCGACCCGCTGCCCCGCCTGCGGCGTGGACCCCGACCAGCCTGCTGGCGAATGATCGGCCGCCCGCCCATCCGCCGACCTTCGAGGGGGGCTCCCCACCCCGCGACACACACATCCGATCCTTCCCCATGCCGCCCGTAGCCAGACAGCCCCATGAGCCTTCGGCACCCTGGCTCCCCGCTGAAGGCAGCAACTCGATCGATGGGACGCGTGTCTCGCTCGTCGTACGTCCCGGTGGCAGTGCCGGTGGTGCCCGGCGCCTGGGGGAGCCGACGGGCGCGGGGCGGCATCTGGAGCGGGACCGTGGCCGTCCGCTGGCTGGCAAGAGCACGCTGAATCGGGCCGCTGTATGTGTTTTGCGGGGACGAGCTGTTGTTGGCGAAGCTGCGTCCTGGTGACGCCGATGCGTGCGAAGCAGATCCGGCTGTGGTTCTCGTCGCTGGCCTATATGCTGATGAATGCACTGCGCCGCGAGGGGCTTCGGGACACTGAGCTGACCCGAGCCCGTTGCGACACCATCCGGCTGAAGCTCTTGAAGATCGGCGGTGCCGTGAAGGTCACCGCGCGTCGGGTCTGGATAGCGTTGTCGAGCAGCTTCCCTCTGAAGGGCCTCTTTCGGAAGGTATGGCGTCAACTGGGAGAGCTTCCGCGCCAGCCTGCGTGGGTGCCGCAGCGTTGCTGAGACGGCCTCAACACCGTGCTGGCTGCGGCCCCCCCTGATGGGGGAAAGGGGGCCGTACGTGTTCCGTCCGAACGAATCTGGGATTCCCCCAGCCACTCCGAGCCTATCTGCGGCATCGGCCGCCCGCCGGTCGGCGGACTGGGGATCGTGCAGAGCAGCGCGGTACTGGGGGCGGCCCAGTCTGCGGGCCGCGGTTGACGGCGGCGGCAGGGCTGCGATATGATTCGGGGCGGGGCGTGGCGACAGGCGGTTGGCCTGTCGAAGGGCCGCGCAGGCGAGCGGCTTGCGGCTGCGCCCTCTTCCTGGCTTCCTGAGAGGCCCTCTTGTGAATGGGGGATGGAACGCGATGAGATCCGAGCGTGTGCACGTCGTGGTGCTGTGCCTTCTGGCCGCTTCCCTGGCCTTCGCCGGCGAGAGCGTCATCTGGCAGATCGGGACGGCTGATAGGAGCCATGCGGAGTTCGCCATCAGCGGCGACTATGCGGCGTTCCCGAAGCGGTTCGCCAAGGGCGTGGTGTTCGTGGTGGGGAAGGGGAGGGCGGACCGCGACTGGCCGTTCATCCACCCCGGGCCGAGCGATGCGTGGGCGGGACATCGCGTGCATCCGTTCAGGGTGCGGTTCGAGTTGGGGGAGACGCCGCGGGGGGTGTTCCGCCTCACGATCGACCTGATGGACACGCACAGCCAGGTGCCGCCGGTCTACGAGGTGGCGGTGAACGGGCGGTCGGGGCGGTTCAAGCTGCCGCGTGGCTCGGGCGACGATTCGCTGACGAATCCGAAGGGGGGGAAGCCGCACCGCATCGAGCTGCCTGTGCCTGCGAGCGCGCTGCGGAAGGGGGCGAACGAGATCGCACTGGCGTGCAGGGACGGCTCGTGGGTGACCTACGATGCGGTGACGCTGCGGAACGATCCCGACGCGGCGCTGCCGACGGCGGAGGTCAAGAGCGTGACGGTGGAGCCGACGCCGTTTTTCATCAAGGAGAAGGGCAAGGTGCTGCGGGCGGTGGACGTGGCGGTAGCGCTGTCGTCGCCCGCGGCGGAGCTGACCCTGCGGGTGGAGGCGGGCGGAGAGAGGAGGGAGGTGCCGGTGGCGGGGCTCTCGATGTTTGGGAGCGCGTCGCAGGAGGTGGGGGTGCCGGTGACGGAGGGGCCGCTGAAGGTGACGGTGACGGCGGTGGTGGGAAATAAGAGGCGGTCGGCGACGGCGACGGTCAAGCCGCAGCGCCAGTGGCGCATCTTCGTCGCGCCGAGCGCCCACACCGATATCGGATACACCGACATCCAGCCGCGCTGCATGGAACGGCACAACCAGAATCTCGACCTCGCCGCGAAGCTGCTGGCGTCGCATCCCGACTTCCGCTGGAACTGCGAGGTGGCGCTCCAGGCCGAGCACTACCTGGCGACGCGGACCGGCGAGCGGCGCGACGCGTTCCTGCGCCTGGCCAAGGAGGGCAAGCTCGGCGTCCAGGCGCTCTACTGCAACATCCTGACGGGGCTGTGCCACCACGAGGAGCTGGTTCGGCTGACCTATGCCGCCCAAGCGCTCCACCGCGAGCACGGAATCCCGTTCCGCAGCGCGATGCTCAACGACGTGCCGACGCCGATGGCGGCCATGCCCATGGTGCTGGCGGGGGCGGGGATCCGCTACTTCAGCGAGGGGTGCAACAACTACCGCGCGCCGACGTTCAACAGGCTGTACGCCAGGAGCCCGTGCTGGTGGGAGGGGCCGGACGGGAGCCGCGTGCTGATGATCTGGGTGCCGAGCTACGCCTACGCGAACCGGCTGGGGCTCGACGCCAGCCTCGCGACGGCTCGCCAGCGCATCCTGGCGACCCTGCGGGGCTACGAGGCGCGGAAGGACTATCCCTACGACGCGATCTTCGCCAACGGCGCCGTGAGCGACAACTGCCCCCTCAACGCCAACCTCGCGACCGTGGCGGAGGCGTGGAACGCGCGCTACGCGTTCCCGAAGATCATCCTGTGCCACAATGCGGAGTTCTTCGAGTACATCGAGAAGCAGTGGGGCGACAAGCTGCCCGTCGTCCGCGGCAGCGGCGGCGCCTACTGGGAGGACGGCGCCGGCTCGACCCCCCAGGAGACGGCGCTCAACCGCAACGCCCACGAGACACTGGTCAATGCCGAGAAGCTGCTGGCGCTCTGCGGCGCCGCCGGGGGGAACGGCGCCTATCCGCGACGGAAGCTGGCCCAGGCGTGGCATAACGTAATGCTCTTTGATGAGCACACTTGGGGTGCCCATTGCTCGATCAGTCAGCCGGAGAGCGAGTTCACGAAGGCGCAGTGGCGGATCAAGGCCCAGTTCGCCCATGACGCGGACCGCCAGGCGCGGGACCTGCTCGATGAGGGGCTGCTGGCGCTGCGGGGGCTCGTGCGGACGGCGGAGCGGTCGCTGGTGGTCGTCAATCCGATGAGCTGGCCGCGGACCGACGTCGTCGAGCTGACGCCGCCCGGCGGGGCCGATGCCGTGGCGTCGCCGTCAAACATCGTGCAGACGCGCTACGTGCTGGCGAAGGACGTGCCGGCCTGTGGCTACCGCGTGATGAAGCTCGGCGACGGGGCGGTCGGCGTCCAGGCGGAGCCGATGGCGGCGGGAACGACGATCGAGAGCCGCTTCTACCGCGTCGCCTTCGACCCCAAGACGGGCGCCATCGCGAGCATCCTGGACAAGGAGCTGGGCCGCGAGCTGGTGGACCCGAAGGCGGCGTACGGCGCGAACCAGTATCTCTATGTGGCGGGCGGCAAAGGCACCCGCATCGAGAGAGGCGGCGGGCCGGCCGCCAGACTGACCGTCTCGACCACCGCCAAGGCCAGCCTGCGGCGCCAGCGTATCGGCGACCTCGGCGAGCGGATGATCGTCGGCACCTCCGCCACGATGACCCCCGACGTCGTCGCAGAGGTCACCGTCTGGAACCACGCCAGGCGCATCGACATCACCAACACCCTCCGCAAGACCCTGACCTACGCCAAGGAGGGCCTCTACCTCGCCTTCCCATTCGCCGCCGACAAGCCGACCATCCGCTACGAGGAGCCCAACGCCGTCATCAACCCCGCCACCGACATGCTCCCAGGCGCCTGCCTCGACTGGCTGGCGGTCCAGCATTTCGTCGAGGTCGAGGCGGCCGACGCGGCCATCGCCTGGGCCACCCCCGACGCCCCCCTCGTGTGCCTCCAGGACATCAATCGCGGGAAGTGGCAGACCGCGCTGCCCATCTCCAACGGCCACCTCTACGCCTACGCGGCCAATTCCTACTGGACAACCAACTACAGGGCAGGATGGGAGGGGACGCTGAGAGTCCGCTTCGCGATCGCCAGCCGGCGCAAGGCAGACGTCGCGGCGTCGGCGCGCTTCGGCTGGGGCGTGGCGAATCCGCTTATCGGCGTCGTGGCCGAAGCGAATGAGGGCGGGACGCTGAGCCGCGCGGCCGGCAGCTTCGTCGAGGTGGCCGAGCCGAACGTCCTGCTGGTCGCCGCGAAGCGTGCCGAGGCGAGCGGCGGGCTGGTCCTGCGGCTCTGGGAGCTCGCCGGCAGGGCCACCACCGCGCACGTCCGTCTCCCCCAGATCAAGCCGCGGAAGGCCACGCTGTGCACCCTCGTGGAGACGCCGCAGCGGCCCCTCGAGCTGCACGGCGACACCCTCCTCATCCCCCTCCGCGGCCACGGCCTCGCCACCGTCATTGTGGAATAGAGTCTGCGGCGCGCATGGGAACGCGGCGCCCGCCAGTAGGGATCGGGCGCCGCGCTCTTGGGTCCGTTCGCTACGCGCTCGCGATGCTCACGAGCCGCTCGGGCTCGCGGTGCAGGCCACGTGGTATGCGTACTCCTTCACCAGGAGCGTCTTCTCGGGCTCCGGCTTATCGGTGGGGCCGCCAGTGGCCCGGCCCTGGGTGCCCACGATGCTCCCTTCGCCGAGCGCCATGTTCAGCAGCTCAGCCGCGAAGTGGTCGATGAAGCCGCCCTCGCAGTTGTCCATCAGCGCCTCAGCCACCTTCGCAGCCATCGGGCCGCTGAGATCGTGCAGCAGCAGGAAGTTCACCAGCCGCGACTCCACAGCCTTCGGGTTCGCATTCGCCGCCGCGAGGATCTGCGGTTTCACAAACGCCATCACCTGTCCTCCTGTAGCGCCGCCCCCATCGGACGCGGCTCGGCACCTATCGACCCGCCGGGCTAATCACATCACCCTGAGATTACCGCGCCGCCACCCGCCTGTCAAGCCTTTTTCCTCAGGCGCGTCTGGCCCAGCATGCTGGAGTTCCTTCTCCGCTCGTCCTCGTCGTCGTCCTCGTCGTCGTCCTCGTCCCCCATTGTGCCGGCGTAGCGCCTCTTGGCCACCGACGCGATAAGATCACTTGTCCACCTCACGCTGAACCAGTACTGGTCGGGAGCAAATGGCGCGGGGGGTTGACTCTCTGGGCACGACAGCCTATGCTGTTGGCAGGGGTGGTAGAGGACGCGAGCCCGGGCCTGGTGTTGCGACGAGGGCAAGGAGAATCAGATATGGGTGATAAGGGAAAAAGGGACAAAGGCAAGAGGGAACAGCAGAAGAAGGCCAAGCTTAGTCCAAAGGACAAGCGGAGACTGAAGAGAGAGAAGAAGAACAAGTAGCGGCCGCGTGCTCTCCGTTGGCCTTGGCCGACGTCGAGCCCCGATGGGATCGAACACGGAGAAGAGGGAGGCGGGAAGTGGGTGTACCGCCAAGGTCGCCAAGGCCGCCCAGGGTGCGGAGACGACGGCGAGCCACGGATCCACACGAATCGGCACGAATGCACTGTCTTCCCGTCGGCGCCGGCCCCGCCCGCGAAGCGGGGTACGTAGTCCCGCCTTCAGGCGGACCGTCGATCTTCCATCCACTC